>NZ_JAKMAY010000245.1:0-8723 GCF_022015835.1 Streptomyces sp. ICN903
GTGGGACGGATCGCCGCCGGGCGGGCCGGGCGGACCGGCCGTCGTCAGATGGACTGGCCCTTGCTCCGCAGCCAGGCCAGCGGGTCGATCGGGTCGCCGCCGCCGGGACGGACCTCCATGTGGAGGTGCGCGCCGGTGGAGTTGCCGGTGGAGCCGACGCGGCCGATGACGTCGCCGGTGGTCACCTTGCCGGTGGTGACGGTCATGGAGGACAGGTGGGCGTACCAGACCTCGGTGCCGTCGTCGAGGCGGAGGATGATGCGGTAGCCGTAGGAGCCCGCCCAGCCGGCCTCGACGATCTCGCCGCTGTGCACCGCCTTGACCGGGGTGCCGGTGGGGGCGGCGAAGTCCAGGCCGGTGTGGTTGCTGGACCACATCGAGCCGGACTGACCGAAGGTGGAGGTGAGCTGGTACGAGTTGAGGGGGAGGGTGTAGCTGGCCGCGAGCTTGGCCAGGCGCTCGGCCTCGGCCTTGCGCGCCGCCTCCTCGGCGGCCTTGCGCTTGCGCTCGGCCTCCTCCTCGGCGGCCTGGTCGGCTGCTTCCTCGGCCGCCTTGCCCGCGGCCTGCTCGGCGGCCTCCTCGAGCGCGGCCTGGGCCGCGCCGGTCTGCTGCTGGTCGGCCTGCTGGAGGATGCGGGCCCGCAGCGCCTCGCCGGCGTCCGCCGTGACGACGGTCGTGGTGGCGTCGGAGGTGTCCAGGCCGGCCTGGGTGACGGTGCCGCCGAAGGGGCTGGTGGCCTCGCCCTGGGGGGCGGGGTCGTCGTCGCCGCCGTCGGAGACGAGGCCGCCGACGACGGGGATGCCCTCCGCCACGGCGCCGAGGTCCACGTCCGGCATGGAGATGGCGACCGGCGACTTGTCCTTGGCGGTGGCTATGCCGCCCGCGCCGACCGCGGCGATCACGCCGACGCCGAGGACCGCTCCGCTGCGGGCCATGCCGGTGCGCTGCTTGACGACGCGGTGCCGGCCGCGGACCGGGCGGACGGACTCCTCGGTCGGGTTCCACACCGGCTGGTCGCCGTCGCCTTCGGGACCGAACGGGGCGAAAGCGGCGGTGTGCGGGTCGTACGAGACCTCGGGGGCCGGGGTGCTGGACGCCACGGGGGCGCTCTCCTTTCCTTCCTTCTCGCCTACCGGGTTAGCTGACGGGTTCGGAGCAGGAAGGTCTCCTACGGATTCATGCGGGCATGCCGCATGTACCCGATTCACCCCAATTGGTGGTTCCCCGGTTCCCTGGGCGCGTCCTCGCTGTTGACGGGGCCACGCTCGCGGGATTCGGCGACGGCGCACGGTGCCGCCCTCTTCGGCGACAGTGACGACCGCGCTGCGTTATCGAACGTTAATAGAGGTGCGCTCCGGATTCCAAGTCCCTCCTTTGGACATGGGGCTTTCTTGACGGAGGAATATCCGGGCATCAGCACGCCAATTCGGGCGATTCGACCGCCGGATCCGCGCATGAGACGCACGCCACACCAGCTGACGTTGCCTCAGTTGTTATGCGGAGGGGTGTACGTCCGCTACGGACGGTCACCGGGAGCCGGGGGCTCCGGGACCTCCGGGGCCTCCGGGTCGCGCATGACCGCCAGCAGCGCCATGTCGTCACCCCGGTGCCCGCCGGTGTGCGCGTCGACGTCCGCGAGGAGGTGGTCGAGCAGGGCGGCGGACCCGGTGAAGTGCCGGCCGCGCAGCCTCTCCACCGGGTCGTAGAAGACGTCCGCCGCGTTCCGCGCCTCCGTCAGGCCGTCGGTGTGGAGCAGCAGCAGGGAACCGGGCGGGAAGGGCAACGGCTCCGTGCCCCCGTTTCCGGGCCCGCCTGCCAGGCCTCCCAGCCCCAGTGGCAGCGCGTACGCCGCCGCGCCCGGCTCCGTGTCCGGCTCCAGCAGCAGTACATCCCCGCGCCCGGTCAGCAGTACCGGCGGCGGATGGCCCCGGTTGACGAGCCGCAGGGTCCCCGGGGCACCGGCCGGTAGTTCGGCGAACACCGCCGTGGCGAACTCCTCCGACCGGCCCGCCCCCGCCTCGCGCTGTCCGGCCTCCCGGAGGAGGGCGTGCTCGACGCGGTCCGCGACCGCCCCCAGGTCCTCCTCGGTCTCGGCCGCCTCCCGGAAGGCGCCGAGGATGACGGTGACCGTGCCGACGGCCTCCGTCCCCTTGCCGCGCACGTCGCCCACCAGCAGCCGCAGCCCGTACGGAGTGCGCTGCACGCCGTACAGGTCGCCGCCGATCCGGGCGTGCGCCTGCGCGGCCTCGTAGCGGACCGCGATTCTCAGGTCGCCGACCCGGCCGGGCGGCACGGGCAGTACGGCGAGCTGGACGGCCTCGGAGACGTGGTGGGCCGAGGCCACACTGACGTCGCTGTGGTGCAGGAGCCGGCTGAGGATGAGGGCCAGCACTCCGACGGTGACGTTGGTGACCAGCCGCACCGTGCTCTCCGCCGGGTGCAGCCCGGCCCGCACCAGCAGGGCGAGGACCGCGACCGTCGAGGCGGCCACCGTGACCGCGGTGCCGCCGAACGTCCACAGGGCCGCGGCGATCAGGCACGCCGCGATGAACGGCGCGCTCAGGAACACGTCCGCGGGGGTCAGCAGATTGACCGCCAGCCCCAGCAGGACCAGCAGCAGGGGCAGCAGCCACGGCGGGCGGCCGATGACGGGGATGGCGCGGGCACGGGTCCTGCCGCCGCCCGTCTCCTGCCGCCCGTCACCGTGCACCCTTCCAACTCTTCCCGACCCCCGGTGCCCCGGCGAGTCGATCAAGCGCCGGTCGGACGACACGGGCCCGGACGGGGGAGGGGGAATGCGGGTGGCGGGAGAACGAGGGGATGCGGGGAACGCCTACGCCCCGCGTGCGGCGAGCGCGCGGCGCACCCCGTACGAGGCGGCGCCGGCCGCCAGCACCGCCGCCCCCGAGACCACCGAGGCGAGCGGCAGGGCGAAGGCCAGCACCACGCACCCGGCCAGCCCCACCGCCGGCACGATCCGCGGCGGCCGGCCCTCGCCCGGGCCCAGGGTCCAGGCGGAGGCGTTGGCGATCGCGTAGTAGGCCAGGACGCCGAAGGAGGAGAAGCCGATCGCACCGCGCAGGTCCCCCGTGGCGGCCACCACCGCCACCACCGCGCCGACCGCCAGCTCGGCGCGGTGCGGCACGCCGAAGCGCGGGTGCACGGCGGCCAGCACGGACGGCAGGTGCCGGTCGCGGGCCATCGCCAGGGTGGTGCGGGAGACCCCGAGGATCAGTGCGAGCAGGGAGCCCAGCGCCGCCACCGCCGCCCCCACCCGTACCACCGGGGCCAGCTCCGGTGCGCCCGCCGCCCGCACCGCGTCGGCCAGCGGCGCGGTCGCCCTCCCCAGCCCGTCGGGGCCCAGCACGCCGAGCACCGCGACCGCGACGGCGGCGTAGACGACCAGGGTGATGCCCAGCGCCACCGGGATCGCCCGGGGGATGGTGCGGGCCGGGTCGCGCACCTCCTCGCCGAGGGTGGCGATGCGCGCGTAGCCGGCGAAGGCGAAGAACAGCAGGCCTGCCGCCTGGAGCACCCCGCCGGGCGAGATGTCCCCGGAGCCGCCGGAGGAGCCGGCCCCGTCCGGGGCGGACCAGAAGGCCAGCCGGGCGGCGTCCGCCTCCCCGGAGGTCAGGCAGACGACCACGACGGCGGCCAGCACCGCCAGTACGGTCACCACGATCGCGCGGGTCAGCCAGGCGGTCTTCCGCACACCCGCGTAGTTCACCGCCACCAGCGCCACCACCGCCGCGACCGCGACCGCGTGCGCCTGCTCGGGCCACACGTACAGGCCCACCGTCAGGGCCATCGCCGCGCACGAGGCGGTCTTGCCGACCACGAAGCCCCAGCCGGCCAGATGGCCCCAGAACTCCCCCAGCCGCTCGCGGCCGTAGACGTAGGTGCCCCCGGACTCCGGGTAGCGGGCGGCCAGCCGGGCCGAGGAGGTCGCGTTGCAGTACGCGACCACCGCCGCCAGCGCCAGGCCGAGCAGCAGACCGGCCCCGGCCGCGCGGGCCGCCGGGGCGAAGGCCGCGAAGACGCCCGCGCCGATCATCGACCCCAGGCCGATCACCACCGCGTCGCCGGTGCCCAGCCGCCTTCGCAGCCCGGGAGCCTCCCGTGCGCCCTCCGCCGTCCCGCCCATCCCCGTCCCCTCCCGTGGGTGTACCCGTGCCCTTCGCGCCGGCTGCCCGCCGGGCGGCCGGCGACCACCGGCCGCACCGGACGCTACCGCCCCAGAGCCCGCCCCCGCTTCCGGGCCCGCCGCCGGGCGGAGGCGGGGGCAGGCGCACGACGGCGACGCGGAACCCGTCCGCGCCGCCGTGGAGCCGGGCCCCGCCCGCCACTCAGGCCAGGATCTTCTCCTTGGCCCGCTGGTACTCGTTCTCGGTGAGGTCCCCCTTCGCCTTGAGCTCGGAGAGCCTGGCCAACTGGTCGACGCCGGCGGCGCCGGCAGTGGCGCCGCCGGTGCCCGCACCCGTGCCCGCGGTCTCGCGGATGTAGGCGTCGAAGACCTCCCTCTCCGTCTTGGCCCGCCTCATCTCGCGCTCGCTCATCCCCTTGCCGCGGGCGACCAGGTAGACGAGGACGCCGAGGTAGGGGAGGACGACCACGAAGACGAGCCAGCTGGCCTTGCCCCATCCGCTCAGCTCGTGGTCACGGAAGACGTCGTTGATGACCTTGAACAGCAGGATCAGCCACACGACCCACAGGAAGAACCACAGGAAGGTGAGGAACGCTCCCAGCACCGGATAGTCGTAGGCCATGTACAGATACCCGTCCATTGCTCCACCTCGCGGTCGGACGGTCGCTCCGCCCGGGCGCCCGGTCCTCGGGCGCCGGGCCGGCACGGCTGTCGTGTTCGTCTGTTCGCCGCCGGGGCGCGTCTTCGCGCGGAGGCGCCACCCGGCCGCTTCCACGGGGCCGGACAGTCGTTCCAGCGCGCTTTCGGCCCTCTTGTTCAGTATTGCGCCCCCGGTCGGGCGCGCAACACGGCACCCGTCCGGGTGCGGCGGGCCTCAGCGGCCGGTGCGGCGGCGGGACCGCTGCAGGGAGACGAGGAGGACCGCGAGCACCAGGACCCCGATACCGATGAACAGCAGGTAGAACAGCCCCTCCACCACCGCGCCGAGCACACCCAGCACGGCCGCGACGAGAAGCAGGAACAGGAAGACCGCCATGTCGTGGACGCCTCCTTCACACGGTTCGGGCGCGGCCCCGGTCAGCCGCGCGCCAGTCGGCGCTCGCCTCCGGCGCCCGGGTGGTAGGGGACCCCGTAGTGCCGGAAAACCGGCTCCTCCTCCTCGGCGGACAGCACGTCGTCGGTGCCGATGGAGGGGGCCTTCTTCACCAGCGCCTTGCCGTACCGCACCTTGAGGTAGTCCGGGCCGGCGACCGCCTCGTCCAGGGGCACGAACACCAGGCGCTGACGGGTGGGCAGTCCGATCCGCACGGTGACCATGGCGGGCTCGTCGGTCGCCGTGTCGGTGTAGACCGCTTCGAGCGGGCCGACCTTGTGCCCGTCCGCGTCGACGACGTCACGGCCGCGCCACTCGCGGATGTCTGCTGGACGGATCATGCGCTCAGCTCCCTGGACGGACGGTCCGGACGGCGGGCCCGTACCGTGCTGCCCGCACGCGTGCGCGGAGCCGGCCCCCGGGGCCCGCCGCGCCGTGGGCGCGCCGGTTACGCCCTCATGCTACGCCCGAGCCGCATTCCGGGCATAAGCGACTGATCGCCGTCTCCGCGAGCCCTGCTCCGCCCCCGCCGTACGGCGCCCTCCGCCGCACCGAAGCCCCCGGTCGCGTTGTGCGTGCGCCCGCGCCTGCGGCACCGGGCACGTCGCCGAGCAGGGCCCGCACGCACAACGCGCCCGCCGCGCCCGCCGATTCGGCGGGCGGGACCGCGCCGGAGACGGCGGAACCCCCGCCGACCTGCGTCGGCGGGGGTCCTGGCCCCGAGGGGTCCGGTAGGCCGTGTGGGACTCGAACCCACAACCAATGGATTAAAAGTCCACTGCTCTGCCAATTGAGCTAACGGCCCGCCCCCGAAGC
Organism: Streptomyces sp. ICN903; assembly: GCF_022015835.1. Classification (NCBI taxonomy): domain Bacteria; kingdom Bacillati; phylum Actinomycetota; class Actinomycetes; order Kitasatosporales; family Streptomycetaceae; genus Streptomyces; species Streptomyces sp. ICN903. The sequence continues at coordinate 6,054 of NZ_JAKMAY010000245.1, forward strand.
ATAGCCCGGAGAGGCGCCGCGCTTCGAAGGCATTGGCACAGTGTGACGGCACGTCGCGTCGTATCCGCGCCCGGACGGCCGGGCGCACCCCGGACGAGCGGGGCACGGGACCGGACACGCCGAAGGGCCCGGCCCGGAGCGGTGCTCCGGGCCGGGCCCTCAACCGGTCTGTCCGGCTCAGCCGTTGCGCTTCCAGCGCGGCTTGTCCGCACGGCGGTCGAACGAGCGGCCGCCGCCGCGGTGGTCACCGCCCTGGTGCCCGCCGCCCTGGTAGCCGCCACCGCGGTGGTCGTCACGGCGGCCGTAGGGGCGGCGGTCGTCACGGTCGCGGTCGCGGTTGAAGGGGCGGCGGTCGTCACGGTCCCGGTTGAACGGGCGGTCGCCGCCACCGCGGTGGCCGAACTCGCGCCGGTCGTTGTCGCGGCGGAAGCCGCCCCGGTCGTCACGGCGGTCGCGGTTGAACGGACGGCGCTCGCCGCGGTCGCCGCGGTCGTCACGCCGGTCCCGGTTGAACGGACGGCGCTCACCGCGGTCGCCGCGGTCGTCACGGTCCCGGCCGTAGGGGCGGCGGTCGTCACGGTCACGGTCCCGGCGGAAGTTGCCCCGGTCGTCGCGGCGGTCGTACGACCGCTCCTCGCGCGCCCGGCGCGCCTCGGCCTCGGCCTTCGCCTCCGCCGCGTCGGCCTCGGCGGTGAACTCGGCCACCGCAGCCTCGGTCGCCTCGGCGACCGCGGCCACGGCCGCCTCCGGGTCGTCGCCCCGCTCACGGGCGGCGCGCGCCGACAGCTTGTCGGCCTCCTCGCGCAGCTCGGCGGCGCGGCGCTGCGCGCGCTCGAGCTGCCGGGTGATCTCGGCCACCTCGCGCTCGGCCTGCTTGGCGGCGTTCAGCGCCGACTCGGCCTGCACCTCGGTCAGCGACCGGGCGCCGGTGATCTCCACCACGTCCTCGTCGAAGGCGTCGCCGCGGCCGATGACGTGGCGCGAGGCGTCCACGCCCGCGTCCTCCATCAGCCGGAAGATCTGCCGCCGCTGGTGCGGCAGCGCCAGCGAGACGACCGTGCCGGAGCGGCCCGCACGGGCGGTGCGGCCGGAGCGGTGCAGGTAGTCCTTGTGGTCGCCGGCCGGGTCCACGTTGAGCACCAGGTCGATGTCGTCGACGTGGATGCCGCGCGCGGCGACGTCGGTGGCCACCAGCACGTTGACGCGGCCGTCCTTGAAGTCGGCCAGCGTCCGGGTGCGCAGGCCCTGCGTCATGCCGCCGTGCAGCGCGTCCGCCCGCACGCCCGCCTCGCGCAGCTGCTCGGCCACGCGGTCGGCGCCGAGCTGGGTGCGGACGAAGACGATGGTGCGGCCCTTGCGCGCGGCGATGGCGGCGGTGACCGGCGCCTTGTCGCGCGGCTTCACGATCAGCACGTGGTGGCTCATCGTCGTGACCGCGCCCTGGGCGGCGTCCACCTCGTGGTGGACGGGGTCGACGAGGTAGCGGCGCACCAGGGTGTCGATCTCGTTCTCCAGCGTGGCGGAGAACAGCATCCGCTGGCCGCCGGCCGGCACCAGGTCGAGCAGTTCGGTGACCTCGGGCAGGAAGCCCAGGTCGGCCATCTGGTCGGCCTCGTCCAGGATCGCGGTCTCCACGTCGTCCAGCGAGCAGGAGCCGCGGTTGATCAGGTCCCGCAGCCGGCCCGGAGTGGCGACGAGGATGTCGACGCCGCGCTCCAGGGCGGCGATCTGGTTGCCCATCGAGGTGCCGCCGCAGACGACCTTCAGCTTCAGGCCGAGGACGTCGCCGTACGGCTGGAGCGCGTCGCTGACCTGCATGGCCAGCTCACGGGTGGGGGTGAGGATGATGCCGCGGGGGCGCTTGCGCTCGGTGCGGCCGCCGGACAGGCGGGCCAGCAGCGGCAGGCCGAAGCTGAGCGTCTTGCCGGAGCCGGTGCGGCCGCGGCCGAGGACGTCCTTGCCCACCAGCGCGTCCGGGATGGTCGCGGCCTGGATCGGGAACGGGACGGTGACGCCGTTGTGCGCGAGCTTGCGGACGATCTCGCCGGGCAGACCGAGGTCGGCGAACGTGGTCGTCGGCTCGTCCTCGGGCAGGACGACGTCAGGGGTAGTCACAGACATGCGAAAACAAACCTCTCGGAAGTCACATGGCACGCGCCCGCAACTCCGTGTTTTCGCATAAGACCGCCTCGATGCGGTCAGCCACGGCTCAGGTGAGGAACGCGCCACACGGCGCGCTACTGATTCACGGCGCCGGGCAAATGGGAGCAAACGATCTGCCACCATACGACCTCCCCTCCCCGAGCGCAAATCTCTTGTCCGCGCTGCCGGTGGGGCGGGAGGAACGGCGGTGGCGACCGCCTGTGGGGAAGTCTACCGGTCCGCGGAGCCGGGACGTTCGCCTGAGTGGTGCGGGCCGCCGGTTCCGTGGATGTCGTACGAGGAGTGAACGACGGACGGCCCCGCGTTCATTCCGTACCGCGCCGACAACCCGGAAAGTCCCTCGGCGCCGGCCTCCGCGCCTTCGCCGGGGCCGTCCTGCGCACCGCCGCCCCCGTTGTCCCCGTCACCCGCGCCGTCACCCGCGCCGTCGCCTCCGCCGGTGTCACCGTCCCCACCGCCGGTGCCGCCGCTCCCCTGCGGCGGGGTGGTCTCGGCGGGCGGGGCCGT
>NZ_JAKMAY010000246.1:0-8693 GCF_022015835.1 Streptomyces sp. ICN903
GGAAGGGCGGGAGCGGGAGGGACGGGAGCGCGGGCGGACGGCGCGTCAGGCCCGCGCGCGGCGCGCGGGCCCGGCGTTGCCCCGGACCACCAGGGCCAGACCGAGCAGGATCACCGCCAGCGCACCGTAGACGGCCGCCGGCGGGTTCTGGCCCAGCCAGAGCGCCGCGATCAGCGCCGCGCCCGGTGTCTCCAGCAGGATCGCGGTGGAGGTGACCGACGGTCCCAGTCCGCGCACCACCCGGTTGAGCAGCGAGTGGCCCAGCAGCTGCGCGGTGACGGTGAGGACGGCGAGTTTGAGCCAGGTCTCGCCGCTGTAGCCGCCGAGGTCGGCGCCGAAGACCAGGCAGGCGGCCAGCAGCAGCACGGAGGTGGTGGTGTAGCAGACGTAGGTGTACGCGGTCGTGGAGACCGTGCGGCGCACCTCCGCCCCCAGCAGGACGTACCCGGCCGCCGCCATGCCGCCGCCCAGCGCCAGGGCGTCGCCCGCCAGCGCCCGCGGCGAGAGCGACAGGTCGACCCCCGTGAGGATCACCACTCCGGCGAAGGCGACCGCCGTACCCGCCCAGACCAGGCCGGGCGAGCTCCGGCCGCGCAGCCGCAGCAGGAGGGTGGTCCAGATCGGGGTGGTGGTGACCAGCGCGGTCGAGGAGGCGACCGAGGTCATGTGGAGGCTGGGCAGCCACAGTGCGAAGTGCAGCGCGAGCAGCGCCCCGGCGGCGGCGGCCAGCAGCACGTTCCGGCGCCCCATGGAGCGCAGTCCGGCCCGGTGGCGGACGAGGGCCAGCGGGGTGAGGACGCCGACCGCCATGGCGTTGCGCCAGAAGGCGATGGCCAGGGCCGGGGCGGCGGTGGCCGCGATCAGGGGCGCGGACAGGGAGATGCCGGACACGGCGACCGCCAGCAGGAACAGGTCCAGACCGGTGCCCGGACCTCCCGCCACGGCTCCGGCTGCCTGTCGGGGCGCGGCGGTACGGGTCCTGACGGCGCGCACGGGGCTCCTCTCCGGGGCTGCTGGGGTCCGAGCCGGGGCTTCGGGGGCCCGGACTCGGAGCGCGGAACGGGGCGGGGCGCTCTGCCGGCCGCGCCGCCGGCCACCAGCGTAAGGCGCGTGACCGTGTCGCGGTACTGACCGTCCGGTTGTCGGACCGCCCCGGGCCCGCGGCACGCACGGTGCGGGCGCCGGGCACGGCGGTAGGGTCGTCCCATGGCCGATCCGTCCGTTCCCGCCGGCTCCCGGGCGTCCCGGGCGCCCCTGTCCGTGTCCGACCGGGCGCTGATCGAGGAGTCGGCGAAGAAATCCGCGCTGGTGTGGGTGCGCGGCCCCCGGGGGCCGCAGCGCGCGCTGTGGCACGTCTGGCACGACGGCGCCGTGCACCTGGTGGGCGACGGTCCCGCGGAGCAGCCGCTGGAACCCCTGGGGCTCGCCGACGGCGCCACCGCCACGGTCTCGGTGCGCAGCAAGGACAAGGGCGGGCTGCTGGCCGTCTGGCCCGCCCGGGTGGTGGAGCTGCCGCCGGGCGGCGAACAGTGGCAGGAGGCGGTGGCCGGGCTGGCGGGCAAGCGGCTCAACGCACCGGACACCACGACGATCGCCGAGCGCTGGGCCCGCGAGTGCCGTGTGCTGAGGCTGGAACCGGCCGGGCCGCTCCGGGAAGGACCCGGCTCGATGGCGGAGGACCTGCGGGCCGCCGTCCCGCCGCCGTCGCCGGCGACCACGCGCCGCCCGGTCCCGGCCGCGCTGCCGAGGCTGCTGCGCCGCGGCCGGCCGGGGAGGAAGGACCGGTAGGCACCGGCAGAGAAGCGCCGGGGGCGCCGCGGGAAGGAACCGGCGGAAAGGAACCGGCGGGAAGGAGCCGGGCGGGAGGCCCGGGCGTCACTCGGCCGCCGAGATCTTCTTGCCGTAGTCGACGATCTGGTCCTTCTCCGGGGCGCGCAGGGTGAACTCCTTGTCCCACTCCAGCATCTGGACCACGCCCGCGTCTCCGCCGCGCTCCAGCCGCAGCGGGTACGGCGTGCCGATCAGCGAGACGCTGAGTATGCCGCCGTCGCCCCCGGCGGCCCGCACCTCGACCGTCCGCACGCCGTCGACCTCGCCGTGCTCCCCGGTCCCGCGCTCGCCGTTCAGGTTGAGCAGCCCGTCGAGCAGCACGTCCTTGTCCGTGAATCCGCTGAGCTGCTTGTAGGCGGGGTCGCCGGGGGGCACCTTGACGTACTTGCCCTCCAGCTTGCGGGCCGCCGCGAGGTCGGCCTCGTCCGGCTTCTCGCCGTCCTTGCCCTGGTCGGCCCAGAAGTCGGCGTTCGCCTTGAGGTAAAGGTCCTCGCCGACCCGCAGCAGCTCGAAGCGGGGGCCGCCCCTGGCCGAGACCTCGCCCAGGCCGCCGTCGTCCTTCAGCCGCATGTCCAGCCGGTAGGTGCGGCCCTTGCTGACCACGCTGCCCGACAGCCGTACGGACTGCGCCGCACGGGCGGCCTTGCCCGCCCTCTTCTCGATCTCGGCGGCCGGAAGCCTGCCGACCCCGTTGGTCCCCTCGTTCGGATCCTTCGAACCGCACCCCGTGAGCAGGGTCAGAAGGACCGCGCAGACCGCTCCCACCGACACGGCCGTACTCCGGGCGCGAACACCGTGGACCCACGCAGTCACGTCAGCTCTTCCTCCTGATGCCGGGGCAGGACGACGGCACCCTACCGGGGGCCGCGGAGCGGCCCGCGGGCGACCGTACGGCCGGTGCCGCCGCACGGGGCCGCCAGCTGTGCGCGTAGCCTGAAAACCGTATTCGGTTCACGTCCCCACATGCGGGCATCCGGCCACACGCGGGTACACGGGCAGGCACGGCGCGCACGGCGGGCGGGGAACCCGCCACGCGCCGGACACGAGCGGGAAGCGGAGGATGGAGCATGGTGCTGGGCGCCCAGCGGGTCTTCGTCTCGCACCTCTCCGGCGTGGCCGTCTTCGACCCCGTCGGGGACCAGGTCGGCCGGGTACGGGACGTGGTGGCGATGCTGCGCGTCGGCGGGCGTCCGCCGCGCGTGCTCGGACTGGTCGTCGAGGTCGTCAGCCGGCGGCGCATCTTCCTTCCCATGACCCGGGTGACCGGTGTCGCGTCGGGACAGGTGATCACCACCGGCGTGGTCAACATGCGGCGCTTCGAGCAGCGGCCCACCGAGACGCTGGTCCTGGGCGAGCTGCTGGACCGCCAGGTGACGCTGGTCGAGACGGGCGAGAAGGTCACCGTGCTCGACGTCGGCCTCACCCAGGTCCCCGGGCGCCGCGACTGGCTGATCGACAAGGTCTTCGTGCGCCGCGGTGGCGGCGGGCTGCGCCGGCGGCGGTCGGGCGAGACGCTGACCGTGGAGTGGTCGGCGGTGACCGGCCTCTCGCTGGAGGAGGAGGGCCAGGGCGCGGCCAACCTGCTGGCCACCTTCGAGCAGCTGCGCCCGGCCGACCTGGCCAACGTCCTGCACCATCTGTCGCCCAAGCGCCGGGCGGAGGTCGCCGCCGCGCTGGACGACGACCGGCTGGCGGACGTGCTGGAGGAGCTGCCCGACGACGACCAGGTGGAGATCCTCGGCAAGCTCAAGGAGGAGCGCGCCGCGGACGTGCTGGAGGCGATGGACCCCGACGACGCCGCCGACCTGCTGTCCGAGCTGCCGGAGGGCGACATGAACCGGCTGCTGGAGCTGATGGAGCCGCAGGACGCGGCCCCGGTGAGGCGGTTGCTGACGTACGAGGAGCACACCGCGGGCGGCATGATGACCACCGAGCCGATCGTGCTGCGGCCCGACGCCACGGTCGCCGACGCGCTGGCCCGGGTGCGGGTGCAGGACCTCTCGGCCCCGCTGGCCGCCCAGGTGTACGTGTGCCGGCCGCCGGAGGAGACCCCGACGGGCAAGTACCTGGGGCTGGTGCACTTCCAGCGGCTGCTGCGCGAACCGCCCGGCACCCTGGTCGGCTCGGTCGTGGACACCGATCTGCGGCCGCTGCCGCCGGACACCCCGCTGCCCACGCTGACCAGCTACCTGGCCGCGTACAACATCGTGTCGGTGCCGGTGGTGGACGAGAGCGGGTCGCTGCTGGGCGCCGTCACCGTCGACGACGTACTGGACCACCTGCTGCCCGACGACTGGCGGGAGGCCGCCGCCCGGGAGACGTTCACAGTGCACGAGCCGATGGAGAGCCTGCGGGACGGCCGGGGGACCGCCGATGGGTGACAGGGAACGGGACGAGCGCATGGCGCGCAGGGAACGCGAGCGGAGCCTTCCGCCGGCCACCGGGCGCGCGGCCCGCACCAGGCTGGACCAGCCGATGGTGCCGCGCCGCAGCCCGCTGCCGGAGTACGACCCGGAGGCGTTCGGGCGGCTGTCGGAGCGGATCGCCCGCTTCCTGGGGACCGGGCGGTTCATCGTCTGGATGACGTTCACCATCGTGGTGTGGGTCGTCTGGAACATCGTGGCCCCGCCCGACCTGCGCTTCGACGAGTACCCGTTCATCTTCCTGACCCTGGCCCTGTCCCTCCAGGCGTCGTACGCGGCCCCGCTGATCCTGCTGGCCCAGAACCGGCAGGACGACCGGGACCGGGTGAACCTGGAGCAGGACCGCAAGCGCGGCGAGCGCTCCATGGCCGACACCGAGTACCTCACCCGGGAGATCGCCGCGCTGCGGATGGGCATGGGCGAGGTCGCCACCCGGGACTGGATCCGCTCCGAGCTCCAGGACCTGCTCAAGGAGCTGGAGCAGCGCGGCGCCCTGGAGCCGCCGCCCGACCGCGAGCGGTGATCCGGTCCCGTACCCGGCGCGTCCCGGGCACGTGTCCCGCCCCGGCCCGGCGCCCCCGTGACGGTGACTCGCGTCTCATCCGCCGCCTTCGGCGCCGGCGCCGGTGCGCCGTACCATCGGGGCATGGCTACTGACACGTCCGCGGCATCCAGCCCCGCCCCCTCCGAGGACGCGGTCCGCGCCGCGCTCGCGACCGTCGACGACCCCGAGATCCACCGTCCGATCACCGATCTGGGCATGGTGAAGTCGGTGGAGATCGGCGACGGCGGCTCGGTCGCGGTCACGGTCTACCTGACGGTGTCCGGCTGCCCGATGCGCGAGACGATCACCGAGAACGTGACCCGGGCGGTCCGCGGTGTGGCGGGCGTCACGGATGTGACGGTCTCCCTGGACGTGATGAGCGACGAGCAGCGCCGCGAGCTGGCCGCCACGCTCCGCGGCGGGCAGGCCGAGCGGGAGATCCCGTTCGCCAGGCCCGGCTCCCTGACCCGCGTCTACGCGATCGCCTCCGGCAAGGGCGGCGTCGGCAAGTCCTCGGTGACGGTCAACCTGGCGGCGGCGATGGCGGCCGACGGTCTGAAGGTGGGCGTCGTGGACGCCGACATCTACGGCCACTCGGTGCCGCGCATGCTGGGCGCCGACGGCCGCCCCACCCAGGTCGAGAACATGATCATGCCGCCGTCCGCCAACGGCGTGAAGGTCATCTCGATCGGCATGTTCACCCCCGGCAACGCCCCGGTGGTGTGGCGCGGGCCGATGCTGCACCGCGCGCTCCAGCAGTTCCTGGCCGACGTCTACTGGGGCGACCTGGACGTGCTGCTGCTGGACCTGCCGCCGGGCACGGGCGACATCGCCATCTCGGTCGCGCAGCTCGTCCCCAACGCCGAGATCCTGGTGGTGACCACCCCGCAGCAGGCGGCCGCCGAGGTGGCCGAGCGCGCCGGGTCCATCGCGGTGCAGACCCACCAGAAGATCGTGGGCGTGGTCGAGAACATGTCCGGGCTGCCCTGCCCGCACTGCGACGAGATGGTGGACGTCTTCGGCACCGGCGGCGGCCAGCGCGTCGCCGACGGGCTGAGCCGGACCACCGGCACCACCGTGCCCGTGCTCGGTTCCATCCCGATCGACGTGCGGCTGCGCGAGGGCGGCGACGAGGGCAGGCCGGTCGTGCTGACCGATCCGGACTCCCCCGCGGGCTCCGCGATCCGCTCGGTCGCGGGCAAGCTGGGCGGGCGCCAGCGCGGGCTGGCGGGCATGTCGCTGGGGATCACCCCGCGCAACAAGTTCTGAGGCCCTCCCGCGCGTTTCCCCCGTACGCCCGCGCACCCGGGCGGGCGTACGGGCACCGGGGCGGCCGGGCGTTCAGCGCTCGTACTCGCCGAGGTCCTTGATCACCGAGAAGCCCAGACCGTACGCGCTCATCCCCCGCCCGTAGGCGCCGATGTGCACGCCCTCGTGCGCGGGGCCGGCCAGCACCCACCCGTACTCCGACTCCCGGTAGTGGAAGTCGGTGGGGACTCCGTCGACCGGCAGCGAGAGGGTGGACCAGGCGGAGCCGTCCAGGTCGTCCGCCAGTTCCCAGGCGACCGCCGTCTGCTGGTCGAGCCAGCTCTGTCTGAGTCCGCGCTCCATCTGTGATGGCCATGTGCATGACAGCAACCCCGATCCGGCCAGCCAGGCGGCCGACGAGACCGAGGTGGCCTCCAGGACCCCCGTGCCGTCCGGGCTGCTGCGCACCGGGCGGTCGGCGACCGTCACGACGACGGCGAAGCGCCGGCCCTCCGGACCGGACTCGGCCCGGAAGGAGGGCTCGTCCCCGTGGCCGGTCGCGCCGTGCTCGACCGTTCCGTCCGCGGCGGCTCCCACCCGCATCAGCCAGCGCGGGCCGGTGAAGGCCTCGTCGAGGCCGTACCAGGGGAAGCCGGCCGTCAGGTAGCCGTCGATCACCCGGTCCGCCCCGGACGCGGGTGCGTCTCTCGGCCCTACCCGGCCCGTCGTCTCCATCTGTGCGACGCCTCCTCGTGTGCCCCGTGTCGTGGGAGGCCCGCCCCCCTCGGACGGCCCGACCCCGGACACAGGGAGGATAGCCACCCTCGTGCGCCGAACCGGGCAGGACCGGCTGCGGAGTACGGGAGGTGGCCCTCCCGGTTCACCGGCGGGGCGGCCCCGGCCGGCCTCAGGTGGCGTCGGCGTCGTACGGCGGCGGGTCGGTCCTGGGCGCCGGGCCGTCCTTGCGCAGATCGACCGCGGAGCCGCCCTGGGAGGACGCGGACGGGCCGCCCGAGGTGATCTCCCTGCCGTTGACCGCGTCCGTGACCTCGGCGAGCTCCTGGCGCAGGTCGAAGCCGTTGCGGATCTCCTTCAGCCCCAGGTCCTCGTTCTCCAGCAGGTGCTTGCGCGCGAAGTTCCTGGGGTTGAGGTCCTCGAAGTCGAAGTCCTTGAACTCCGGTCCCAGTTCCCTGCGGATGTCGTCCCGGGCACTGTCGGAGAACTCCCGGACCTTGCGGATGAACCGCGCGGTGTCCTGGATCACCTTCGGCAGCTTCTCCGGACCGAAGACGAGGATCGCGAGGATGACGAGAGCGATCAGCTCGAGGGGTCCTATGTCGAAGAACACCGTTCAGCTCCCTCATGTGCGTCCACGACCCGTGCGGCCACAGTCACGGTACCCGGCGCGGGGACGGGTTGGGAGTCGGCGGGGCGAACAACGGCCGTCGTGGCGGCAGGCGTGACGGGTCTCACGGGCCGGCCGCCGAACCGAGGACCACCTCCACCGAGCGCCGGCCGCCACCGCGCTCGACCGTGAGCTCCAGCCGGTCGCCGGGGCGCCGGGCGCGGATCCTGGCGATCAGCTCCTCACCGCTGCGCACCCGGGCGCCGTCCACCTCGGTGATCACGTCGCCCTCCTCGATGCCGGCCGTGTCGGCCGGTCCTCCCGGCACGACCGCCCTGCCCTCGCGCCCGGCGGGCAGGCCGACCCGGGCGCCCTCCGCGGGGTGTCCCATGTCGACCGTGACACCGATCACGGGATGGGTGGCGCGGCCGGTGTTGATCAGTTCCTCGGCCACCCGTCTGGCCTGGTTGACGGGAATGGCGAAGCCCAGGCCGATGCTGCCGCCGGTGTCCGCCCGGGGCAGGCCGCCGCCCGCGGAGCGGATCGCGCTGTTGACGCCGATCACCCGGCCCCCGGCGTCCATCAGCGGGCCGCCGGAGTTGCCGGGGTTGATCGGGGCGTCGGTCTGCAGCGCCTCCACGTGGCTGAGGCCGCCGCCCCCGTCCCCCTCACCGCCCGCGGTGACGGGGCGCTCGGTGGCGCTGACGATCCCGGTGGTGACCGTGCCCGCCAGGCCGTACGGCGCGCCGATCGCCACGACCGGGTCGCCCACCCGCACGGAGTCGGAGTTGCCCAGCGGCAGCGGGCTGAGGCCGCTGACCCCCTCCACCCTCAGCACGGCGAGGTCGTAGCCGCTGTCGGTGCCGACGATCTCGGCGGTGGCGCTCTCGCCGCCGTGGAAGACCACCCTGATGCCGCCGTTTCCGCTCCCGTCCCCGGCGGGCTCCACCACATGGTGGTTGGTGAGGAGGTGGCCGCGGCCGTCCAGGACGAAACCGGTGCCGGTGCCCGACTCCCCGGCGCCGCGCACCTGGATGGTCACCACGCCCGGCAGGGTCCGCTCCGCGATGCCGGCCACGCTGTCCGGGGCTCGGCCGGTGTCCTGTACCGGTGCCTGGGAGAGCCGGACGGTGCCGATGTCGCCCCGGCGCTGCGCGTACGCCCCGATGCCGCCGCCCACCGTTCCGGCGACCAGCGCCAGCAGGACGGCCCCGGCGACGGCCGTACCCGGCCGGCCGCGGCGCGGCGCGGCGGCCTCCCGGCGCGACGGGGGCTCGGTGTGCGGGGCGGCCCGGTGCGGGGC
>NZ_JAKMAY010000247.1:0-8676 GCF_022015835.1 Streptomyces sp. ICN903
GCCCTCCACAGCGCGGCGCCGCCCGCCACCAGCACGGCCAGCCCCGCCACGGCGGCAGACGCCACAGCGCCCGGCACCACCGTCGCGGGCGCCACCGCATCCGTGCGGGCGGCGGTACGGGCGAGACGGCGGGCCGCGTACAGCAGCACCGCCGCGGCCGCCGCGAGCAGCGCCGCCGCGTGAGCAGAATCGGCCCACCCCGCCGCCGTCAGGGCCAGCACGGCGGAGGTCAGCAGTCCCGGAGCCCCCAGCGCACAGCCCGCGGCGAGAGCCGTCACCGACACCGCCCGCCGTCCGCGTCCGGAGCACCACAGTGCCACCGCCGCGTCACCGGCCGCCGTGGCCAGCAGCGCCCAGGAGAGGGCGTACGGGCCGCCGTCCGCGCTCAGCGCCCACAGCGGCAGCGGGAGCTGGGCGAGGCACAGGGCGGCGGGCAGCGGGCCGCGCAGCCGTGGCAGTGCCGCCCCGTACCCCGCCCAGAGCGCGGCGGTCACCGCCGCCACCGCCGCCGCGTAGCCGGCGCCGCCCACCCCCGGCAGCGCCACCCGGTGCAGCGCGTAGGCGTCGAGCAGCAGCAGGACCAGCCCCAGCGACGCCACCGCCTCGGCCGTCGCCACCAGCCCGCGGCGGAGCAGCGGTGCGGGCACGCCCAGTGCCGGCAGTGTCAGCGCGCCCAGTACCGCCGAGCGCCCTCCGATACCCAGCCGGCCCCAGCTCACCAGCGTGAAGGCGGTCACCGCGACCGCCAGCAGCGCCCCGCCGAGGGCCAGCAGCACGTTCCGCGCGGTCGGCGGCGCGGTGGACGGGGCGGGCGGACCGGCCGGGGGAACGCGAGGGGCGGTGTCCGCCCGGCCGCCGCACCCGGAGCCGGAGGCGCGCAACCCGGCCAGCAACTGCCCGCGCCGGGACAGCAGTTCGGTGCGCCGGGCCTCCAGCCGCCACAACTCGGCGTCGATCTCCCGCACCTGTAGCGGCACCGGACCGGTGAGCGGCAGCGCGCACCGGGGGCAGGCGGCCGCCGGCGCACCGGGAGCGAGTGGCAGTGAGCAACCGGGGCAGTAGGCAGGCGGTGGGAGGTTCGGCATGCGCGGAGTGTGGCGCGTACGAGGGCGACCGGGCATGCGCGGTGGTACTCAGGGCCGCCTGAGTACCGCCGCGCCCCGTGCGGAGGGAGGGTGACGCGGTGGGTCTGAGCCACTACCGGTTCCGCGGCGTCTGGGATCTGGACACACCGCCCGGGGACGTCTACGCCGTCCTGGAGCGGGCCGGGGAGTACCCCGAGTGGTGGCCGCAGGTGCGCGAGGTCGTCTGGCGGGAGGACGGCGGCGGGGGAGGGGAACGGGCGGCCGGCTCCGCCCGTATCCGCTCCCTGCTCCCCTACGACCTGCGGATCACCGCCCGGCTCACCCTCCGCGACCCCGCCGCCCGGGCCCTGGCGATCGAGATGGACGGCGACCTGGAGGGCTGGGCCCGATGGCGGCTCGCCCCGCGCGCCGCCGGCACCCGTGCCGTCTTCGAGCAGGAGGTGGAGGCCCGCAGACCCCTCCTGCGGCTGCTGGCGCTGCCCGGCCGTCCGCTGTTCGCGGCCAACCACGCGCTGATGATGCGCGCCGGGCACCGCGGGCTGCGCCGCCGGCTGGGGGAGGCCCCACCGGGAGGGCGCGGGAAGGAGTTTGGATGAACGCCCGCGATCCCTGTATGGTTCTCGTCGTGCCGCAGGGCACCACGAGGGCGATTAGCTCAGCGGGAGAGCGCTTCGTTCACACCGAAGAGGTCACTGGTTCGATCCCAGTATCGCCCACCGCCCGGGAGGCCGGTTCCGTTCGACGGAACCGGCCTCCCGCGTTTCGCGCCCACGCTCCCGGCCGCCTCCTCCGGGACGGCTCCGGCCCGCCCTCAGACCGCGGCCGGGACCTCCGTCCGCAGCGGCCACGCCGGATCGACCACCTCGTCGGACCCGTTGCGGGCGAACCACGCCTGCAATCCGCGCGCCTGGGCCGCGTGCCAGACCGACTGCAGGGTGTGCAGCTCGGCCGGCGACAACGAGGACAGCCGCCGCGCATGGCGGCGCCCCACCTCCCGCACGACCTCCAGCGCCGCGGAGGCGTCGGCGGCCGCGTCATGGGCCTCGGCCAGTTCCACGCCGTAGTGCCCGCACAGCGCGGCCAGGGTGCGGCGGCCCTTGCGGTAGCGGTCCAGGTGCTTGTCCAGCACCCGCGGGTCCAGCACGCACAGCGGAGGGGACGCGACGGCATCGGTCAGCGAGGCTCCACCGTGCCGCCGCGACTCCCGGTCCAGCAGCGTCAGATCGAACGGCGCGTTCATCACCACCAGCGGCAGCCCCTCGGACGCGCGCTCCGCCAGGGCCCGCACGATCTCCCCGACCGCGTCCGCCGGGCGGCGGCCGTTCTCGCGCAGATGCTCCCCGGTCAGGCCGTGCACCGCCGCCGCCCCCTCGGGCACCGGCACCCCCGGGTCCACCAGCCAGCGCACGGCGCGCACCGGTGCCCCCGGCGCGTCCTGCACCACCAGCGCGGCCGAGACGATCCGGTCCCGCTCCGGGTCCACCCCCGTGGTCTCGGTGTCGAATGCGGCGAGCGGTCCCTCGTACCACACCGTCATGCCCTGTTTCCCCTCCGTGTCGAGACCGGGACCGTCCCGGTGGGCGGGCGCACACGGCGGCGCGTACGCCCGTCGCCCGTCTTGATACCTCACCCGGCTCGCGGCCAACCCCGGCGTCCCTGGACCGGGCCGTAACCGTTTCGCGGCCGGGACCTCCGGCTCGGTACGATTCACGGTGCGCGGCGATCGCCCGCGCCTCGGGCCGATCCCGAGACGGGGAGACCCGAGACGACAGCAGTCAGGAGAAACCGGTGACGGACGTCCGTGTGATCATCCAACGCGATTCCGAGCGGGAAGAACGCGTGGTGACCACGGGCACCACGGCCGCCGATCTCTTCGCCGGCGACCGCTCGATCGTCGCCGCCCGCGTCGGCGGACAGCTGAGGGATCTGGCGTACGCCGTCGCCGACGGCGACGAGGTCGAGCCCGTGGAGATCTCCTCCGAGGACGGGCTGAACATCCTGCGGCACTCCACCGCGCACGTCATGGCCCAGGCCGTGCAGGACCTCTTCCCCGAGGCCAAGCTCGGCATCGGCCCGCCGATCAAGGACGGCTTCTACTACGACTTCGACGTCGCCGAGCCGTTCACCCCGGACGACCTCAAGCGCATCGAGAAGCGGATGCAGGAGATCGTCAAGCGCGGCCAGCGCTTCTCCCGCCGCGTGACCGACGACGAGGCGGCCCGCGAGGAGCTGGCCGGCGAGCCGTACAAGCTGGAGCTGATCGGCCTCAAGGGCAACGCGGCCGAGGCCGCCGAGGGCGCGTCGGCCGAGGTCGGCGCCGGCGAGCTGACCATCTACGACAACCTCGACGCCAAGACCGGCGAGCTGTGCTGGAAGGACCTGTGCCGCGGTCCGCACCTGCCCACCACCCGCACCATCCCGGCGTTCAAGCTGATGCGGTCGGCCGCCGCGTACTGGCGGGGCAGCGAGAAGAACCCGCAGCTCCAGCGGATCTACGGCACCGCCTGGCCGTCGAAGGACGAGCTGAAGGCGTACCTGGAGTTCCTGGCCGAGGCCGAGAAGCGCGACCACCGCAGGCTCGGCGCGGAGCTGGACCTGTTCTCCATCCCGGAGGAGCTGGGGTCGGGCCTGGCGGTCTTCCACCCCAAGGGCGGGATCGTCCGTCGAGTGATGGAGGACTACTCCCGCAAGCGGCATGAGCAGGCGGACTACGAATTCGTCAACACCCCGCACATCACCAAGGAAGGGCTCTTCGAGACTTCCGGGCACCTGCCGAACTACGCCGAGGGAATGTTCCCCCCTCTGGAGTTCGAAGGGCAGAACTACCGCCTCAAGGCGATGAACTGCCCGATGCACAACCTGATCTTCAAGGCGCGCGGCCGGTCCTACCGTGAGCTGCCTCTGCGACTCTTCGAGTTCGGCACGGTCTACCGCTACGAGAAGTCCGGTGTGGTGCACGGCTTGACCCGTGCCCGGGGCTTCACACAGGACGACTCGCACATCTACTGCACCAAGGAGCAGATGCCGGACGAGCTGGACAATCTGCTCACCTTCGTGCTGGACCTGCTCCGCGACTACGGTCTGAGCGACTTCTACCTGGAACTGTCCACCCGCGACGACTCCGAGAAGTTCATCGGTGAGCCCGAGGAATGGGAGGAGGCCACCGAGATCCTGCGCCAGGCCGCCGGCAAGCAGGGGCTGGAGCTGGTGATGGACCCGGGCGGTGCCGCTTACTACGGACCCAAGATCTCGGTCCAGGCTCGCGACGCCATCGGCAGGACCTGGCAGATGTCCACGATCCAGGTGGACTTTCAGCAGCCCAAGCGGTTCGAGCTGGAGTACACCGCCCCCGACGGCTCCCGGCAGCGGCCGGTGATGATCCACCGCGCGCTGTTCGGCTCCATCGAGCGGTTCTTCGCCGTGTTGCTGGAGCACTACGCGGGTGCCTTCCCGGCCTGGCTGGCCCCGGTCCAGGCGGTCGGCATCCCGATCGGCGACACCCACGTGCCCTACCTGGAGGAGTTCGCGGCCCGGGCGAAGGCGAAGGGGCTGAGGGTGGAGGTGGACTCCTCCTCGGACCGGATGCAGAAGAAGATCAGGAACGCGCAGAAGAGCAAGGTGCCGTTCATGGTCATCGCCGGTGACGAGGACATGGCCAACGGCGCGGTCAGCTTCCGCTACCGCGACGGCTCGCAGAAGAACGGCGTGCCGGTCGACGAGGCGATCGCGGAGATCGCCAAGGCCGTCGAGGACCGCGTCCAGGTCTGACCGCCGCACAAGGGGCGTGCTTGCGGAGCACCGGCGCTCCGCAAGCACGCCCCCGCCGTCGTCGCCCGGCCCACCGGCTCGCCGAGGACCGGCGAAGTCCTATGCTGGCCCGCATGAGCAGCGAGCCGGAGCAGCAGATCGGAGTGGGGTCGCCGGACGCCTTCCAGCGCCTGTGGACGCCCCACCGGATGGCCTACATCCAGGGGGAGAACAAGCCGAGCGGCCCGGGCGCCGATGACGGCTGCCCGTTCTGCGCGATCCCGGCCAAGTCCGACGAGGACGGGCTGGTGATCGCCCGCGGCGAGCTGGTGTACGCGGTGCTCAACCTCTACCCGTACAACGGCGGCCACCTGATGGTGGTGCCCTTCCGGCACGTCGCCGACTACACCGACCTCACCGATCAGGAGACGGTGGAGCTGGGCGACTACACCAAGCGGGCCATGAAGGCGCTGCGCGCGGCCTCCGGGGCGCAGGGGTTCAACATCGGCATGAACCAGGGCGATGTCGCGGGCGCCGGGATCGCCGCCCACCTCCACCAGCACATCGTGCCGCGCTGGGGAGGCGACACCAACTTCATGCCGGTGGTGGGCCACACCAAGGTGCTACCGCAGCTGCTGGCCGACACCCGGCGCATGCTGGCCGAGAAGTGGCCCGCGGGGGCCTGAGCCCGAAACGCCGCACACGGCCGCGCGGGGCCCGTACGACCGGAGGAACCGGTGCTCGTACGGGCCCCGCTGCCGTGCACGGCCACTTCGGGGAGCGGTGGGTCAGGCGTTGTACACGTCGGCGTTGCCCGGCTCGACGCCTTGCACCTGGCCGCTGAGGTTCAGGGAACGGGCGTTGAACTTCTCGATGTCCACGTTGTTCTCCTTGAGCACCTTCAGGGCCGCCGCGTGCACCACCCGCAGTACCGGGGTGGCCGCGCGCAGGGCGTCGTCGGCCATGAAGCGGTGGCGCCAGGGCTTGTCGGCCCACACGTGCCGCAGCCCGAAGGGCTCGGGAAGGCTCAGCTTGCCGCCCAGGAAGTCCAGCACCGGCGGGAACCACGTCAGCGGGGCGCGCGCCGCCAGCCGCACCACCTCGCCGGGCTGGATCAGCGGCAACTCGATGTCCTTGGTCTCCCAGAACCGAACGGGCTTGGAGACCGTCTTCTTCCTCGGCGACGGCTTGGAGAAGAACACCGGGTGGACCGGTCCGAGCGCGTGGCCGGTGACCTCGATGCGCAGGGTGTGGTGCAGCACGGTCACGTTGACCAGCAGGGTGAGCACGAGCTGGCCGTCCCACAGCACGAACTGGACGCCGAGGTAATGGCGGTTGCCGCTGCCGAACTGCTGCTCGTTGCAGATCCGCTGGACCTCGAACTCCTTGACGCTGTACGCCTCGACGTTCTGGCCGTCGGGCCGGGAGACCTCCGAGGCGCCCTCCCCGACGGGGACGACCACCCAGTGCCGGACGGAGGGCTTGGGGAAACCGCCGGTGTGCAGCGGGGTGCGCTCCAGCATCCGCAGCTGGTCGTGGATCGCGCGTGCCACGTCCCAGCTCCGGAAGGGGTTGATCTCGGTGCCGGGGGAGGCCGGCACCAGCTCCTCGGCCAGCTGCCAGTTGCCCCAGCGGGTGCCCATGCCGAGTATCCCCTTGGGGCCGGCGTAGAAGACCACGTTGCTGCGCTGCTCGGCCGTCAGCTTGGCCAGGTTCAGCCTTATGCTCTCCGCGCCCGCGTCGCCGGGGGCGTGCGGCACGGCCTCGGGGATCTTGGCGCCGATGCCGCCGCCCGACAGCAGGCCCTCCCAGCGGGAGCGCAGGTCCTTGGCGTAGCGCTCGCAGATCTGCTTGGCCAGCAGCCACCCCACCACCGGGGCGACCAGCATCACGCGCAGGTAGATCGCCCAGAAGCCGGTGAACGGCAGCTTCAGCACGAAGACCCCCGCCAGCACGCCGAAGGCGATGAGCACGCCCATGCCCAGCGCCCCGGCCCGGCGGTCCTGCGCGCCCGCCAGGGTGCGGCGCAGCTGGAAGCCTCCGAGCCACAGCAGGACGCCGGGCAGGAAGAGCACCCCGAAGAGCACCATCACCACCGTCAGCCGGGCGTCGCGCTCCCGGCGGATGCGGTTGGCCGCCAGGCAGTGCTCGACCACGGCCTGCGGCTCGCAGCCGAAGGACTGGATCAGCGCCTTGCGGGCGCCGCCGAGCATCCGCGACTGGACCGCGCGGGAGAAGGCCTCGCCCAGATTCGGCTCGAACAGCGAGAATCGGGGCGCGGAGACCTTGGCGGCGTCGTTCGCCGCGAGCAGGTCCGTCACCGGGCCGTCGCGGTAGGCGGCCGAGGCCAGGGCCTGGGTGGCGGCGGTCTGCCCGCCGCCCGCCACGGTCAACGGGACCTGCGCGCCGGGACTGAAGTCGTACGCGCCGCCCTCGACGTCATCGAAGCCCGCCAATGGTGCCCCCACTCCGCTCGCGCCGTCCGACGTCAGGCTCGTACCGACCGTTCCCAACCACGGCCCGCCGCACACCTGTTGGTGCCCGTCCGTGCCGCGCCCGACGCCGCAGCGCTCAGCGTACCGTCACCGGGGGGTCACGCCGCGCGGCTTTCGGCCTGCTCGCGGATCCGCTCCGCGACCTGCCGCGGCACCGGTTCGTAGCGCAGGTGGGAGCGGGTGAAGCGGCCCGTGCCGTGCGAGAGGGAGCGCAGGTCCACCGCGTAGCGGCCGATCTCCGACTGGGGGACCTCCGCGCGCACCAGGGTGCTGCCGCCGGAGATCTGCTCGGTGCCCACCACCCGGCCGCGCCGCCCCGACAGATCGCTCATCACCGCGCCCACGTACTCGTCGGCGACCGTCACCCGCACCTCGTCGACCGGCTCCAGCAGGTGGATCCGCGCGCCGGCGGCGGCCTCGCGCAGGGCCAGGGCGCCCGCCGTCTGGAAGGCGGCGTCGGAGGAGTCCACCGAGTGCGCCTTGCCGTCGACGAGGGTGACGCGCACGTCCACCAGCGGGTGACCGGTGGCCACCCCGCGCGCGGCCTGGGCCCGCACCCCCTTCTCCACCGAAGGGATGAACTGGCGCGGCACCGCGCCTCCCACCACCTCGTCGGCGAACTCGATGCCCGAGCCGGCCGGCAGCGGTTCCACGGTGATCTCGCAGACGGCGTACTGGCCGTGGCCGCCGGACTGCTTGACGTGCCGCCCGCGCGCGGCGGCCCGCTCTGCGAAGGTCTCGCGCAGGGCCACCCGGTGGGGCACCGCGTCGACCCGTACGCCGTAGCGGGTGCGCAGCCGCTCCAGGGCCACGTCCCGGTGGGCCTCGCCCATGCACCACAGCACCAGCTGGCGGGTGTCGGGGTTCTGCTCCAGGCGCAGGGTGGGATCCTCGGCGGTCAGCCGGGCCAGCCCCTGGGAGAGCCTGTCCTCGTCGCTCCTGGCGTGCGCCTGGACGGCCACCGGCAGCAGCGGGTCGGGCATCACCCACGGCTCCATCACCAGCGGATCGCCCTTGTCCGACAGGGTGTCGCCGGTCTCGGCGCGGGAGAGTTTGGCGACACAGGCAAGGTCGCCCGCCACGGCCTTCGGCAGATGCCGCTGCTGTCCGCCGAAGGGGCTGGTCAGCGCGCCGACGCGTTCGTCCGCGTCATGGGGCTGCCCGGTGGGGGCGCCCTCGCGGTCGGTCAGGCCGTGGCCGCACACGTGCACGGGCACGTCCGGGCGCAGGGTGCCGGAGAAGACCCGCACCAGCGACATCCGCCCGACGTAGGGGTCGGAGGAGGTCCTGATCACCTCGGCGGCCAGCGGACCCTCGGGGTCGCACTCCAGCGGGGGCCGGGGCCGGCC
>NZ_JAKMAY010000248.1:0-8660 GCF_022015835.1 Streptomyces sp. ICN903
CCGGCGCCCTCCGCTCGTACTCGTCGCCTGCTCCGGCGGCGCCGACTCGATGGCGCTCGCCTCCGCCCTCGCCTTCGAAGCCCCCCGCCTCGGCCTGCGGGCCGGGGGCCTCACCGTCGACCACGGCCTGCAGCCCGGCTCCGGCGACCGGGCCCGGGAGGTCGTCTGCCGCCTCACCGAGCTCTCCCTCGAACCGGCCGAGGCCCTCACCGTGGCCGTCGGCCGTGACGGCGGCCCCGAGGCCGCCGCCCGCACCGCCCGCTACACCGCCCTCGACGAGGCCGCGGACCGCCTCGGCGCCGCCGCGGTCCTCCTCGGGCACACCCGCGACGACCAGGCCGAGACGGTGCTGCTCGGCCTGGCCCGGGGCTCCGGCACCCGCTCGCTGTCCGGAATGGCCGCCGTGTCCGGCTCGCCGGCCGGGCGCCGGGGCCTGGGGCACCGCTACCTGCGGCCGTTCCTCGCCGTGGACCGGCAGACCACCCGCAAGGCGTGCATGGTGCAGTCGCTGCCGGTCTGGGACGACCCGCACAACGCCGATCCCGCGTTCACCCGATCCCGGGTGCGCCACGACGCGCTGCCCGCCCTGGAGAAGGCGCTCGGCAAGGGCGTGGTCGAGGCCCTGGCCCGCACCGCGCAGCTCTCGCGGGACGACGCCGACGCCCTCGACGCCTGGGCCCGCGAGGCCGAGCGGGAGGTCCGCGCGGAGCTTCCGCCGTCCCGGTCGGCGTCCCGGTCGGCGTCCCGGACCGGCGGGGGCGGCCGGGACGGTGATGTCGCGAATGTCGCGGATCTCACAGAGGAGTCCGGATCCGCCCTCGACGTCGCCCGGCTCGGCGCCCTGCCGCCCGCCGTCCGCCGGCGTGTGCTGCGCCGCGCGGCGGTCGCGGCCGGTTCCCCGGCGGGCTCGCTGTTCGCCCGCCACATCGAGGAGGTGGACCGGCTGGTCACCGAGTGGCACGGCCAGCGGGCCATCAGCCTGCCCGGCCGGGTGGCCGCCCGGAGGCAGGGTGGCACACTGGTCATCCGGCAAGTGTGATCCCCGACCGAGAGCAGCAGGGTGGACGACAAGGACATGGGCGCCGACCTCAAGTCGGTGCTCATCACCAAGGAAGAGATCGACGCGAAGCTGGCCGAGCTGGCGGAGGCGATCGACGCGGAGTACGAGGGCGAGGACCTGCTCCTGGTCGGGGTCCTCAAGGGCGCGGTGATGGTCATGGCGGACCTCGCCCGGGCCCTGTCCTCGCCGGTCACCATGGACTGGATGGCGGTGTCGTCCTACGGCGCGGGCACCCAGTCCTCCGGCGTGGTCCGCATCCTCAAGGACCTGGACACCGACATCAAGGGGCGGCACGTCCTGATCGTCGAGGACATCATCGACTCCGGCCTGACGCTGTCCTGGCTGCTGTCGAACCTCGGCTCGCGCGAGCCCGCCTCGCTGAACGTCTGCACCCTGCTGCGCAAGCCGGACGCGGCGAAGGTGGCGATCGACGTGAAGTGGGTCGGCTTCGACATCCCCAACGAGTTCGTCGTCGGCTACGGGCTGGACTACGCGGAGAAGTACCGCAACCTGCCGTTCGTGGGGACGCTGGCGCCGCACGTCTACGGAGGCTGACGGTCCGGGGCGGGCCCGGGGCGCCGCCCGGGAACGTTCGGGGGGTCCCCCGGCGTTGGAACGGGCGGACGGGGATGTTGTCCACCGTCCGCCGGCGGCGCCCGCCTCGGCAGTGCTTCGGGCTGTGATCCTGGGGTACCGTCCGAAGGTCGGTCTGTTGGGGCAATCCGTTCGTAGGCCGAGCAAGCCGGAGTAATACACCGTACGCACAGGCGATCTCACCCGAGGTCGCGGTGCCTCACTGTGGCAGGAGGGACGGGGCGCGCGCCGCCCCGTGTGGATGGACGTGAAGCGCTACTTCCGTGGTCCCGTCATGTGGATCGTGCTGGCCGCCCTCGCCGTGGTCGTGTTGATGAACGTCGTCGGCTCGTCCGGCGGCTACAAGACGGTGGACACCGGCCAGGTCGTGCAGGCGATCAACGAGAACAAGGTCAGGTCCGCCGAGCTGACGACCGGCGACGAGCAGACCGTCAAGGTCGAGCTCACCGAGGGCACGAAGATCGAGGGCAGCGACAAGATCAAGGCCAGCTACATCGACGACCAGGGCGTCGATCTGGCCAAGCAGTTGCAGTCCAAGTACCAGGACGGGCAGATCAAGGACGGTTACACCGTCTCGCCGCAGAAGCAGAACCCGTTCCTCGGGATGCTGCTCTCGCTGCTGCCGTTCGTACTGATCGTGATCGTCTTCCTGTTCCTGATGAACCAGATGCAGGGCGGCGGCTCCCGGGTGATGAACTTCGGGAAGTCCAAGGCGAAGCTGATCACCAAGGACACCCCCAAGACGACCTTCGCGGACGTCGCCGGCTCGGACGAGGCGGTCGAGGAGCTCCACGAGATCAAGGAGTTCCTCCAGGAGCCCGCCAAGTTCCAGGCCGTCGGGGCGAAGATCCCCAAGGGCGTGCTGCTCTACGGCCCGCCCGGCACCGGCAAGACGCTGCTCGCGCGCGCCGTCGCGGGCGAGGCGGGCGTCCCGTTCTACTCGATCT
This sequence comes from Streptomyces sp. ICN903, assembly GCF_022015835.1. NCBI lineage: Bacteria > Bacillati > Actinomycetota > Actinomycetes > Kitasatosporales > Streptomycetaceae > Streptomyces > Streptomyces sp. ICN903. The sequence goes on from NZ_JAKMAY010000248.1 coordinate 2,602, forward strand.
CCGGCTCCGACTTCGTCGAGATGTTCGTCGGTGTCGGCGCCTCGCGTGTGCGCGACCTGTTCGAGCAGGCCAAGGCGAACGCCCCGGCGATCGTCTTCGTCGACGAGATCGACGCCGTCGGCCGCCACCGCGGCGCCGGCATGGGCGGCGGCCACGACGAGCGCGAGCAGACGCTGAACCAGCTGCTGGTCGAGATGGACGGCTTCGACGTCAAGGGCGGCGTCATCCTGATCGCCGCCACCAACCGCCCGGACATCCTCGACCCGGCGCTGCTGCGCCCGGGCCGTTTCGACCGGCAGATCGCCGTGGACCGCCCCGACATGCAGGGCCGTCTGGAGATCCTCAAGGTGCACGCCAAGGGCAAGCCGATGGAGCCCGACGTGGACCTGTCCGCGGTCGCCCGCCGCACCCCCGGCTTCACCGGCGCGGACCTGTCCAACGTGCTCAACGAGGCCGCGCTGCTCACCGCGCGCAGCGACAAGAAGCTGATCGACAACCACTTCCTGGACGAGGCGATCGACCGCGTCGTGGCCGGACCGCAGAAGCGGACCCGGATCATGAGCGACAAGGAGAAGAAGATCACCGCGTACCACGAGGGCGGCCACGCCCTGGTCGCGGCGGCCTCACCGAACTCCGACCCCGTCCACAAGATCACCATCCTCTCCCGCGGCCGGGCGCTGGGCTACACGATGGTCCTGCCCGACGAGGACAAGTACTCCACCACGCGCAACGAGATGCTCGACCAGCTCGCGTACATGCTGGGCGGGCGCGCGGCCGAGGAACTGGTCTTCCACGACCCGACCACCGGCGCCGCCAACGACATCGAGAAGGCGACCGCCACGGCCCGCGCCATGGTCACGCAGTACGGCATGACCGAGCGGCTGGGCGCGATCAAGTTCGGCTCCGACAACTCCGAGCCCTTCCTGGGCAAGGAGATGGGCCACCAGCGCGACTACTCCGAGGAGGTCGCCGGACTGGTGGACGAGGAGGTCAAGAAGCTGATCGAGACCGCCCACAACGAGGCGTGGGAGATCCTCGTCGAGAACCGGGACGTCCTGGACAACCTGGTGCTGGCCCTCCTGGAGAAGGAGACCCTCGGCAAGGAGGAGATCGCCGAGATCTTCCGGCCGATCGTCAAGCGCCCGCCGCGTCCGGCCTGGACGGGCTCCGCGCGCCGGATGCCCTCCACCCGCCCGCCGGTCTCCACTCCCAAGGAGCTGGCCCTGACCAACGGCACGCAGCCCGGCCAGGAGAAGGGCAAGGAGATCGGCCCGACGGACACCGCGCTCTCCAAGGAGACCCGCCTGCCGTCGGACGAGCCCCGGCCGGAGAGCTGACCGGGGCTTTCGGCGCCGGCCCCCGGGCCGGTGGTGACGGACCCCGAGGAATGCCCGCCGCGCCCCTCCGGTTGACTACCGGAGGGGCGCGGCTTTTCGCCATCCGCAATCGAGAAAGAGGACCACATGATCGACCCGGTGACGCTGGAGGGCGAGGGCTCCGTCGGAGAGTTCGACGAGAAGCGCGCCGAGAACGCCATACGGGAGCTGCTCATCGCGGTCGGCGAGGACCCCGACCGCGAGGGCCTGCGCGAGACCCCGGCCCGGGTGGCCCGGGCGTACCGGGAGATATTCGCGGGCCTGCGGCAGCGGCCGGAGGACGTGCTGACCACCACCTTCGACCTCGGCCACGACGAGATGGTGCTGGTCAAGGACATCGAGCTGCTGTCCTCCTGCGAGCACCACCTGCTGCCCTTCCACGGGGTCGCGCACGTCGGCTACATCCCGGCCGACTCCGGCAAGATCACCGGCCTGTCGAAGCTCGCCCGGCTGGTGGAGGTCTTCGCCCGCCGTCCCCAGGTCCAGGAGCGTCTGACGACGCAGATCGCCGACTCCCTGATGGAGATCCTGGAGGCGCGCGGCGTGATCGTCGTCATCGAGTGCGAGCACATGTGCATGACGGTCCGCGGCGTCCGCAAGCCCGGGGCCAAGACCATCACCTCCGCGGTCCGCGGCCAGCTCCGCGACTCCACCACCCGCGCCGAGGCGATGAGCCTGATCATGGCCGACTGAACGCCGGCCGGTCTCGACCGGCCCCCGGCCGACCGCGGAGCGGCCCCCGGCCGGCCGCGCGCCGCCCGACGGGGCGGTGGCGGGGAGGCGTCCGCGGAGCGCCTACGCTGGAGCGCATGAGTACCTTGCGCGTCCCCCGCGGGGAAGTGGCCGGACTGCCGGCATGGGACCGGTGCGCGGTCATGGGCGTGGTGAACGTCACGCCGGACTCCTTCTCCGACGGAGGCCGCTGGTTCGACACCGGGGCCGCGGTCAAGCACGGTCTGGCCCTGGTCGCCGAGGGCGCCGACCTGGTCGACGTGGGCGGCGAGTCCACCCGGCCCGGCGCGACCCGCGTGGACGAGGCCGAGGAACTGCGCCGTGTCATCCCGGTGGTCCGCGAACTGGCCCGGGAGGGCGTGGTCATCAGTGTGGACACCATGCGGGCGTCCGTCGCCGAGCAGGCGGTGGAGGCCGGCGCCCGGCTGGTCAACGACGTCAGCGGCGGGCGCGCGGACCCGCGCATGGTCCCGGTGGTCGCCGCCGCCGGAGTGCCGTACGTGGTGATGCACTGGCGCGGCCAGAGCATCGACATGAACGACCGGGCCGTGTACACCGACACCGTCACCGAGGTGATCGGCGAGCTGCGCGCGGCTCTGGAGCAGGCGGTGGCCGGCGGGATCGCCCCGGAGCGGATCGTCGTCGACCCCGGGCTGGGCTTCGCCAAGCAGGCCGCCCACGACCTGGCCCTGGTGGACGCCACCGCCCGGCTGCGCGGGGAGCTGGGACGGCCGGTGCTGGTCGCCGCCTCCAGGAAGCGGTTCCTGGGCCGGGTGCTGGCGGGTGACGGCGGCGAGGTGCCGCCCGCCCGGGAGCGGGACGCGGCCACCGCCGCGGTCTCGGCGCTCGTGGCGCGCGAGGGCGCCTGGGCGGTACGGGTGCACGAGGTGCGGGCGAGCGCGGACGCGGTCCGGGTGGCCCGGGCCCTGGAGGGAGCCAGGTGAGCGGAGAGGCCCGTACGGATGTCGAGGCCGTGGAGGCGGCCAACGCCGCGCTGTACGACGCGGTGGAGCGCGGCGACCTGGACGCCCTGGCCGGGGCCTGGCTGCACGACGACGTCAGCGTCGTGCACCCGGGCTGGCCGGTGCTCACCGGACGCGACGAGGTGCTGCGCTCGTATGCGCTGATCATGGCCAACACCGAGTACATCCAGTTCTTCCTGACCGACGTCGAGGTCTCCGTGGCCGGCGACACCGCCCTGGTCACCTGCACCGAGAACATCCTCAGCGGCGGCCCCGCCGAGGAGGACGGCTCGGCCGGGCCCCTGGTCGGCGGGCTGGTGGTCGCCACCAACGTCTTCCGCAGGGCGGAGGACGGCCGGTGGCGGGTGTGGGCGCACCACGGCTCCCCGGTGCTCGTGGAGGACGAGGACGAGGACGGGGACGGCGGGGGCGAGGGGATCGACGGCGTCGACGGCGAGGGCGGGACCGTGCTCTGAGCGCCGGTCTGAGAGAGTGGCTCCCGTGCCCGGTGGGACCGGCGCCGGATCTCCGCCGGCGCCGGTCCCACCGGGCACCGGGGTGCGGGGCGTGGAGGCCGCCGGCCCGCCGCCGCATCCGTACGACCGACGGGAGTGAGAGCGCGTGGACCGTGTCGAGCTGCGCGGACTGAGGATCCGCGGGCATCACGGGGTGTTCGAGCGGGAACGGGAGCAGGGACAGACTTTCGTGGTGGACCTGGCGATGGGCCTGGACACCCGCCCCGCGGCCGCGGACGACGACCTCACGAAGACGGTGCACTACGGCATCGTCGCCGAGGAGGTCGCCGCGATCGTCGGCGGCGAGCCTGTCGACCTGATCGAGACCCTCGCCCAGCGGATCGCCGACCAGTGCCTGGCGCACGACGCGGTGCGCGAGGTGGAGGTCACCGTCCACAAGCCCGAGGCCCCCGTCACCGTCCCGTTCGACGACGTGACCATCACCATCAAGCGGAGCCGCGTATGACGCCGAACAGCGACCCGACCGTACAGCCGGTGCCCGCCTCGGTGGTGCACCAGGTGGACGCCGCCGATGTGACCCTGCACAACCCCAAGCGCGCCGTCGTGGCGCTCGGGAGCAACCTGGGCAACCGCATGGAGACGCTCCAGGGGGCGGTCGACGCGCTGGAGGAGACCCCGGGAGTGAGGGTCAGGGCCGTCTCCCCGGTGTACGAGACCGAGCCGTGGGGCGTGGAGCCGGGCAGCCAGCCCTCCTACCTCAACGCCGTCGTCCTGCTCAAAACCACCCTGCCGCCCGGTTCGCTGCTGGAGCGGGCCCACGCCATCGAGGAGGCCTACGCACGGGTCCGCGACGAGCGCTGGGGTCCGCGGACGATCGACGTGGACATCGTGGCGTACCAGGACGTCGTCTCCGACGACCCGGAGCTGACCCTGCCGCACCCCCGGTGCCACGAGCGCGCCTTCGTCCTGGCGCCGTGGCACGATGTGGACCCCGGGGCCGAGATCCCCGGGCACGGCCCGGTGGCCGACCTGCTGGACGCCGTGGGCCGGGAGGGCGTGGCACGCCGGGAGGACCTGGAACTGAGCCTGCCGGACTGACCGGCAGGGGCCGCCGGGGCCACCGGGGCCGCCGGGTCCGGGAGTGTGGGCGGTGCCGTACGGGCAAGGTTCCTCAACGGCCGCAACGGCTTCGACGCGGTTTCGACGGTGCTGTTTGGGCGGCGCCCCTTCGGGGAGCGCCGAGTGACGTGGGGAGTCCCGTGAGGGAACTACGGATCAGAACGCTGGCCGGCATCTTCGCGCTCGCGCTGGTGCTGTCCTGGGCAGGGGCCCGGATGTGGGACGCGCTGGGCACCCTGCCCGCCGTGCCCGTCGCGGCCCCGATCGTGCTCGCGGTGATCGCCACGGTCCTGACCGCCACCGCGCTGTCGATCCGCGCCCGGCTGCGCGCCCAGCGCGAGCGGCGGCCCGGTGCGAAGGGCGTGGAGCCGATGATGGCCGCCCGCGCCGTCGTCCTCGGGCAGGCCAGTGCGCTGGTGGCCGCCCTGGCCGCGGGCGCGTACGGCGGCGCGGGCGTCTATCTGCTCTTCGGCGCCATGGACGTGCCCGCACGCCGGGACCAGGCGGTCTACGCCGGCCTGTCGGTGCTGGCGGGCGCGGCGGTGGTGGCTGCCGCCGTCTTCCTGCAGCGGGTGTGCAGGCTCCCGGAGGACGACGAGGAGCCCCCGCCCCCGGCGGCCGCGGCGGCCTGAGGAGTCCGGAAGGCCCGGGACCGGGCGTCCCGGGAGCCGGGGAATCGGGGGGCCGGTGATGGACGGGGAGGCGTACGCGGGGCTGCCGGCGGTGGCGATCGCCGGCGCGGTGGCGCGGCGCGAGGTGTCCGCCGCCGAGGTGGTGGAGGCGGCGCTGGGCCGGATCGCCCGGCTGGAGCCGTCGCTGTGCGCCTTCCGCGAGGTGTGGGCCGATCGGGCGCGGGCGCGTGCGGCCGAGGTGGACCGCCGGGTCGCGGCGGGCGAGCGGCTGCCGCTGGCCGGGGTGCCGATCGGGGTGAAGGCGGGGGCGAAAGGCGCTGCCGGGACACCGGCCGGGGCGTCCGCCGGGCCGGTCGGGCGGTTGCTGGCGGCCGGATGCGTACCGGTCGGGGCGACCTCCGTGCCCGGGCCCGGTACGCCGTGGCGGACGTGGGGCCTGGGCGCGGGCGGCCGTACCGCCAACCCCTGGCGGCCGGACCGGTCGCCGGGCGGCTCGTCCGCCGGTTCGGCGGCGGCGGTCGCGGCCGGGATGGTGCCGGTGGCCACCGGGGCCGACGGGGCCGGGTCGGTGCGCATCCCGGCGGCCTGGTGCGGGGTGCTCGGGCTGAAGACGACCAACGGGCTGCTGCCCGTGGGGGACCGTTCGGGTCTGGCCGCGCCCGGTGTCCTCGTCCGGTGCGCCGCGGACCTCGCGGCGTGGCTGGAGTGCGTGGCCGGTGTGCCCGTCCGGAGCTCCGGGGAGGGGGCCGGTGGGGGCGCCGG
>NZ_JAKMAY010000249.1:0-8627 GCF_022015835.1 Streptomyces sp. ICN903
CCGTCCGCCCCGCCCCCGGGCCGGGCGTCTCAGGAGACGGTGCGGGGGATGTCCTGCTCCGCCCAGACGACCTTCCCACCGGGGGTGCGGCACGAACCCCAGTTGCGGCTGAGCATGTTGACCAGCTGCAGGCCGCGCCCGCCCTCGTCGCTGAGCTCCGCGTGCTGGATCTGGGGCAGGTCGGGACCGGTGTCGGACACCTCCAGCGTCAGCCTCTCGTGCCGCATCACACGCAGCTGCCCGGGCCCGCCGCCGTACCGCAGGGCGTTGCCGACCAGCTCGCTGACGACCAGCTCGGCGATGTCGGAGAGCTCCTCCAGGCCCCACAGGGCGAGCCGCTCGGTGACCAGGGAGCGGGCCACGGACGCGGCGGTGCCGTCCGGCGGCAGCGGCCACACGCACAGGTCGGTGCCCGGCGGCAGCTTCCCGCCGGCGGCCACCAGCAGGACGGACTCGTCCAGGCGCTCCCCGCTCCCCGGCGCGATCCCGTCCGGATCCCGGTGCTCCAGCAGCCGCTCCACCAGTTCCGGAGCGGTCTTCGCCAGCTGCCGGAGCTGTACGTCGATGTCCCCCCGGCGCGTCTTGACCAGGCCGTCGGTGTACAGCACCAGCCGGCTCCCGGCCGGCACCCGCACGGTGGCCGCGTCGTAGGGGATCACCCCGGCGCCCAGCGGCGCCCCGGCGGGCACCTCGACCCGCGAGACGGTGCCGTCGGCGTCCACCAACAGCGGCGGCATGTGCCCCGCGCCGGCGATGGTGCAGCTCGCGGTGGCCGGGTCGTAGACGGCGCACAGGCAGGTGGCGACCTGGTCGTCCTCCAGGTCGCGGGCGGCCAGGTCCAGCCGGGCCAGTACGCGGTCGGGGGCGGTGTCCAGGGCCAGCAGCGTGCGGCCGACCGTGCGCAGCCGCCCCATCGTGGCCGCCGCGGGCACCCCGTGGCCCATGACGTCCCCCACCACCAGGGCCGTCCGGCCGCCGGGCAGGGCGACCACGTCGAACCAGTCGCCGCCGACTCCGCTGGGGTCGAGACTCGGCGTGTAGTGGGTGAGGACCTCCAGGCCCGGTGTGTTCGGCGTGGCGCGGGGCAGCAGGCTGCGCTGCAGGGAGAGGACGTGCTCGCGCTCGCGCCCGTAGAGGCGGGCGTTGTCGATGAAGACCGCCGCCTTGGAGGCCAGCTCCGTCGCCAGTTCGACGTCGGCGCGGGTGAACGGGGGGCTGCCGGGACCGCGGATGAAGTCGGCGACCCCGAGCAGCACACCGCGTGCGGTCAGCGGCACGGCCATGTAGCTGTGCACTCCGGCCTGGCGCAGCTTGGCCGCCGCGCTGGGGGTCGGGGCCACCCGTGCGTAGTCGTCGCGCCTCATCCGGCTCAGCAGGACCGGCTCCTGGGCGCGCAGGCAGTGGACCGAGAGCAGCGTCTGTGGGTGTACGGAGAGTTCGCCGGGCTCGTCCGGTTCCAGGTCCTCCATCTCGACGACCGAGGACACCGCGACGGCCCGGGTGACCGGCGGTTCCGGTCCCGTCCACCGCTCGCCGCCCCCGCCGCGCAGCACCGACTCCAGCAGATCGACGGCCGCGCCGTCGGCCAGCCGGGGGACGGCGAAGTCGGCCAGTTCCTGCGCGGTCCGCTCCAGGTCGAGCGTCGTGCCGATCATGGTGCTCGCCTGGTTGAGCCACGCCAGGCGGCTGCGGGAGGCGCGGGGGCGGGCCAGGGCGGCGGTCGCGCGGCGCATGCGCACGGGCGTCCGGCCGCTCCGCACGGGCCGATGCCGCCGGTGGCCACCGCTGCCGTTCGCTGTCACGACTCTCCCCACTCGCACCCCGCCACTGGTGCCTCAAGGGTCTTCCAGGCCGTGGGCGGCGGCTTGTCGGGAAGAGGGGCGTTGAGCCGAACGGAGGCGTCTGTTCCGCTTCCGTCGGCCCGCCCCGAGGCTCAGCGACCGTTGACGGGTGCCGATCATCGCACACGGCCGCCGGCCGCGGACCGCTTTCCCAAAGTTCCCGGAGTTCCGGGCCTTCCGCGACGAGGATCGCCGCCCTGCCTTTCGAGGGTAGGGCAGCCGCCCCCGGAGCGCCCCCGGGGAGCGGGGGAGGAGCGGTTCGCGGCCCCCGGTTCTTGACGCGCCGTCGGCCCGGTGGCTTGATGTCCCTGTTGGGAGCGCTCCCATTCAATCGGAAGGACAACCGTGCGCAGCAGAGACCTCTTACGGGCGGCTTCGGCCGCCCTGATCGTACTGCTCGGCTTCCTCGGCCCGCTGGGAGCGGGCACCGCGGCCGCCGCCCCGGCGGGCGCCGTCGCGGAGCCGGTGCGGATCATGCCGCTGGGCGACTCCATCACCGGCTCGCCGGGATGCTGGCGCTCGCTGCTGTGGAACCGTCTCCAGGAGGCGGGCCACACGAACGTCGACTTCGTCGGAACGCTCGGCCCCCAGGGGTGCGGGCAGCCCCACGACGGTGACAACGAAGGGCACGGCGGCGCGCTGGTGACCGATGTGGCGAGCCGGAACCTGCTGCCGGGCTGGCTGTCCGCCACTCGGCCGGACATCGTTGTCATGCACTTCGGGACCAACGACGTCTGGAGCAACCGCTCGCCGGAGACCATCCTCGCCGCCTACAGCACCCTGGTGGACCAGATGCGGGCGAGCAATCCGGACATGAAGGTCCTCGTCGCGCAGATCATCCCGATGAACCCCGCCACCTGCGGTGAGTGCGCCCGGCGCGTCGTGGCGCTCAACGAGCGGATCCCGGACTGGGCCCGCTCCGAGAGCACCCCCGAATCGCCGGTGATCGCGGTCGACCAGTGGACGGGCTTCAGCACCGGGAGCGACACCTACGACGGTGTGCACCCCAACGCCTCAGGGGACGAGAAGATCGCCGCCCGATGGTTCCCGGCCCTGGCCGACCTGCTGGCGGGGGGCGGCTCCGGAGACCCGGGCGACCCGGACGAGCCCGGGGATCCGGACGACCCCGGCCGGGACGAGGCCGCCTGCACCGCCTCGCTCCGCGTGGCGTCGAGCTGGCAGGGCGGCTACCAGGGCGAGGTGACGGTGAGCAACACCGGGACCGGGCCGATCTCGGGCTGGACGGTCCGGATCGCACCGGACGGGGACGGCCGGATCACCCAGGCCTGGAACGGAACCCTGGAAGCCGGTGCCGACGGTGCCGCCACCGTGCGCAACGCAGCCTGGAACGGGACGGTCCCCGCCGGAGGCAGCGCGTCCTTCGGCTTCGTGGCGTCGGCCGAATCCGCCTCGGCGACCGTGACCTGCGCCGCCACCGCGGCCTGACCGCGGTTCGACCGCGGCCGGGTTCGTACGGGCCGGAAGGCCCGTACGAACCCGGTGGGTCGGTGGGGTGCCGCCGGACGGGCGGCCGCCGCCCGGTCTTTCGGATTCCGTCGGAGAACCCGGCGCGGGAACCGGCCCGCAGGCACTACCATCCTCGACTGTCGAACGGATCTGCAATTACATCTGCGCTTGCAGATGTAATTGCAGATCTGTCGACGCCGATACGCGGAGCAACGGAACGTCATGGCCGTGGCCCGGTCCGAGGGGACGGCCGCGGCCGGTGAGGGGCGACAATGCAGCAGACCGTCAACGGCATGCCGGCCGCGGAGATCGAGGGCGCGGTGTGGCGCAAGAGCCGCCGCAGCAGTATGGGCAACTGCGTCGAACTCGCCCCGCTGCCGGACGGCGCGGTGGCCGTGCGCAACTCCCGCCACCCCGACGGCCCCGCCCTCGTCTACACCCGCGAGGAGATGACGGCCTTCCTGCGGGGCGCCAAGGACGGCGAGTTCGACGACATGGTCGGCTGAGCCGCTGCCGGGCGGAGGCGGAAGAAGAGCTTCCGGGGGGCCGGCCGGGCCCGGGGACACCCGGGGACACCGCTGTACGGCGCGGTGGCGGCAGTGGCACACTGAGTGTCTGTCCCTTCACTCAGGAGAGCACTCATGGCCGCCGGATCGAGCCACTCCTTGTCGATAAAGCGCTATATCGAGCACCCCAAGGGCAGTCCGACGGTGCTGCGCCTGGTGGTCGGCTCCCAGCTCCGGCGGCTGCGCAAGGAGTGCGGCATCGACCTGGAGGAGGCGGCCAAGGCGATCCGCGGCTCCACCGCCAAGGTCAGCCGTCTGGAGCGGGGCCAGGGCGCGTGCAAGGAGCGTGACATCGCGGATCTGCTCACGCTCTACGGTGTGCTGGACGAGGACGAGCGGGCGGACTTCCTCGCCCTGACCCGTCAGACGAACACCCGCGGCTGGTGGCACCGGTACAGCGACGTCCTCCCCGAGTGGTTCGAGCGGCACCTCGGTCTGGAGGAGGCCGCCTCGGTCATCCGCACCTACGAGGTGCAGTTTGTCCCCGGCCTGCTGCAGACGGAGGAGTACGCCCACGCGGTGACCCGCCTGTGCCACCCCCACGCCTCCGCCCAGGAGAACGACCGGCGGGTCCGGCTGCGCATGGAGCGGCAGGCGCTGCTCACCCGGCCGGACGCCCCGCGGCTGTGGGCGGTCCTGGACGAGGCCGCCCTGCGGCGCCCGCTCGGCGACACCGAGGTGATGCGCGGCCAGCTCCGCCACCTGATCGAGGCGGCGCGGCGGCCGAACGTCACGCTGCAGGTCGCGCCGTTCGAGACCGGCGGCCTGGCAGCGGTGGGCGGACCGGTGACGATACTGCGCTTCCCCGAGCCGGATCTGCCCGACGTCGTCTACCTGGAGCAGCTGACCAGCGCCCTCTACCTGGACAAGGAGGAGGACGTCGACCACTACCTGTCCATCATGGACCGGCTGTGCGCGGTCGCCGAGACCCCTGTGGACAGCGTGGGCTTCCTGGAGGGACTGCTGGAGAGGCTCGGCTGAACACAGGGGCGGGAGCGCCCCGTTCATCCGTGCGGGGCCGCCCTCCCCGAGGGGAGGGCGGCCCCGCACGTGGCCCGGCGGCAGAACTCAGGGCATGCGGGCGACGCCTCCGAACTCCTGCCACTCCCAGGTGCGCTGCCTGGGCCCCACGTCGGAGTCCGGGCGCCAGGTGGAGACCTCCACCAGGCCGGGCTCGAGGATCTCCAGCCCGTCGAAGAACCGCTCGACCTCGTGCGGCTCCCTGACCCTGCCCCAGTTGCCGCCGGTACTCCTGTCCATGAACTCGGTCACGGACCTGCGCGTCTCGGCGTCCTCGCTGACCAGCTGGCAGATCACGAAGAAGCTCCCCGGCGCCAGCCGGTCGGCCACGCGCTTGATCACGCCGGCCGGGTCCGCGGAGTCGGGGACGCAGTGGAAGACGGAGTTGAACAGGGCGGCGACGGGACGGTCGAAGTCGATCAGCCGGGCGGTGTCCGGGTGGTCGAGGATGCCGTCGGTGTCGCACATGTCCGCCTGGATGACGGTGGTGTTCTCGTTCTCCGCCAGCAGCGCGCGGCCGTGGGCCAGCACGATCGGGTCGTTGTCCACGTAGACCACGCGCGTGTCGGGATCCACCCGCTGCGCGACCTGGTGGACGTTGTCCTGGGTGGGCAGGCCGGAGCCGTGGTCTATGAACTGCCGGATCCCGTAGTCCCGGGCCAGGACGCGCACCACGCGCTGCAGGAAGCGGCGGTTGTTGAGCGCCAGCGCCTGGGTGCTGGGGACGACCTCCAGCAGCTTCTCGGCCGCCTCCCGGTCGACGGCGTAGTTGTTCTTGCCGCCCAGGTAGTAGTCGTACATGCGCGCGGCCGTGGGGACGGTGACGTCGATCTTGCTGGTGAGGGGTTCCCTGGACTGGTTCATCCGGGCCTTCACAACCTTCCGCCTGGGAGATGTGTCGAGATTGGGGCGGCACCCGCCGAGTGGGGCCCATGCTGCCAGGCGCGGCCCCTCCTCGCTGCGGAAAGGCGAACACCGGCCGACCGCTTTCCGCGGTGCGCCCCGGTGGCCCGGTCGAAAGCAACTCCCTTGACTCCGAGGCCGGTTGGGCGGAAGCGCGAAGCGCCGCGGAGCCGCGGGCGGACGGCGTCAGGCGGAGTCGCGGACGACGAGGGAGGTGGGGAGCACCATGTGCCGCCGCGCGCCGCCGGGTTCGCCGATCTCCCGCAGCAGCAGCTCGGTGATCGTCCGTCCGATCTCCTCGACCGGCTGCCGAACGGTGGTCAGCGGCGGGTCGGTGTGCCGGGCGACGATCGAGTCGTCGAAGCCCACCACCGCCACGTCGTCCGGCACCCGCCGCCCCTGGTGGCGCAGTTCGGCCAGGGCGCCCGCCGCCATCACGTCGGAGGCGGCGAAGACCGCGTCCAGCCGGGGACGGCGCTCCAGCAGCTCGCGCATGGCGGAGCGTCCGCCCTCCTCGGTGAAGTCGGCGGGGGCGACCAGCTCCCCGCCGGCCTCCCGTCCGGCCTCCTCCAGCGCGTCCCGCCAGCCCCGCAGACGGCTGTCGGCCACGTCCATGTCCGGCGGGCCGGTGATGGTCACGATCTCGCCCCGCCCGCGCTCGATCAGGTGGCGCACCGCGTCGCGGGCCCCTCCGATGTTGTCCGAGTGCACATGGTGCAGCGGCTCGGCCGGGGAGCGGCGCCCGGCCAGGACGGTCGGCAGACCGAGCTCCTCCAGCAGGCCGGGCAGCGGATCGTCGCGGTGCACCGAGACCAGCAGTACGCCGTCCACCCGGCGCGCGGTGAGGAAGCGGGTGAGCTGGTCCATCTCCCGCTGGTCGCGGACCAGGGTGAGCAGCAGCTGGATCTGGGTGCCGGCCAGGCCGTTGCTCACCCCGCGGATCACGGCGGAGAAGTAGGGCTCCGAGCCCAGCCGGCTCTCCGACTCGGGTATCACCAGGGCGATGGAGTCGGTCCTGCTGGTCACCAGTGACCGCGCCACGGAGTTGGGCACATAGCCCAGTTCGGCGATCGCCGTCTGCACCGCCTGCCGGGCCGCGTCGCTGACCAGGGTGGAACCGTTGAGGACCCGGGAGACGGTGGTGCGCCCCACCCCGGCCCGGGCGGCCACGGTCTTGATGGTCGGCCGCCGAGTGGCCCCCATGGCGTACCCGCCTCCTTCTGCTTCCGTCGCGCCGCGCACGGCGCTCACCAGCGCATTGTGCCAGACGGCCGTGCGACGACCGGTGTGGCGCCGGTGCTCGCGGGAGCCTCGGCGGGCAACGGATCCGGTCCCCGTCCTTGACAGCGGCCGCTCCTGGAGACAGTCTTCCACAACCTGATGGGAACGCTCCCACCTCCGAGTGGGAACGATTCCACCCGTCGGGCCCGTGCGGCCCGACGGGGCCGCACCGCGGTGATTTCCGTCGCCGCCCGCAAGGAGGACGCCATGGGCAGGGCCCGCAAGCTGTTCGGTACAAGAGTCGTGGCCGCCGCGTCGGTCGCCGCCCTCACGCTCGTGGCGGGCTGCTCGGGCGGCGGCGACAGCGGCGGAAAGACCGAGGACGGCAAGACCGTCATCACCATGGGGCTGTTCGGCGTCATGGGCATCAAGGAGACCGGCCTCCTCGAGAAGTACATGGAGGAGAACCCGGACGTCGTCATCAAGGCCGAGATAGCCGGCGACGAGCAGACGTACTACACCGCGCTGCAGACCCGGCTGGCCGCCGGCAGCGGTCTCAAGGACATCCAGGGCATAGAGGTCGGCCGCGCCAAGGAACTCGCCGACACCCGGGCCGACAGGTTCGCCGACCTCTCCGGCGTCCCGGGCACCGACCACTTCCTGCCCTGGAAGCAGAGCCAGGTCACCACCGGCGACGGCAGGGTGATCGGTCTGGGCACGGACATCGGCCCGATGGCGGTCTGCTACCGCAAGGACATGTTCGAGAAGGCGGGACTGCCCACCGACCGCGAGGAGGTCGCCGCGCTCTGGGACGGCGACTGGGCGAAGTACGTGGAGGTCGGCAAGGACTTCAAGGACGGCTTCAAGGGCGACGCCGCCTACATGGACAGTGCCAGCGGCCTGTTCAACGCCATGATCTACGGCAGCTCCGAGCAGTTCTACGACAAGAACGGGGAGCTGGTCTACCAGGACAACCCGGTCATCAAGGACGCCTGGGAACTGGCCACCGGAGCGGCCAGGGACGGACTGACCGCCAAACTCCGCCAGTTCCAGCCCGGCTGGGACCCGGGCCTGGCCAACAGCAGCTTCGCCACAGCCGTCTGCCCGGCGTGGATGCTCGCCCACATCAGCGAGAAGGCCGGCGAGGCCAACAAGGGCAAGTGGGACGTCGCCAAGGCCCCCAAGGGCGCCAACTGGGGCGGCTCCTTCCTCGGGGTCATGGAGGACAGCCCGGTGAAGGAGGAGGCCAAGAAGCTGGTGGCCTGGCTGACCGCGCCGGAGCAGCAGGAGCACATCTTCAAGGAGATCGGCAACTTCCCCTCCTCCGCGAAGGCCCTCGAGTCCCCGGCGGTGACCGAGGCGGAGTCCGAGTACTTCAACAACGCCCCGATCGGTGAGGTCTTCGGCGCAGCCGCCCAGGACATCCCCGACGAGCAGGTGCTCGGCCCCAAGGACGGCACCATCAAGGACACCTTCTCCCAGGGCCTCCAGCTCGTCGAGCAGGGCAAGAGCCCGGCCGAGGCGTGGGAGACCACCGACGAGCGCATCAGGAAGGCCGTCGACTGATCCCGCCTCCCTCCCGGGGCACCCCGGGGCCCCCGGCGGCCAC
>NZ_JAKMAY010000025.1:0-33978 GCF_022015835.1 Streptomyces sp. ICN903
GGGACGGGAGCAGGGCTCGGAGAGGTCGGCCACCAGCGGGTGGGTCACGGCCACGCGGGCCCGCACCTCCGCGCAGCCGGCGCAGCCTGCATCGGTGCCCGGCACCCAGCGCGGTCCGACGAGCACCTCGTCGTCGTGGACCCGCACCGACAGGTGCTCGGTGCGTCCCCCGGCGGCGCGCAGCCAGTGGCCGCGCTCCCGCTCCAGGTCCCAGCCGCGGCCCAGGGACACCTCGCCCGAAGCGGTGCGCAGCAGCGGTTCGAGCGCCGTGAGCCACGCGCCGTCGAGGCCGTCCGCGGCGACCGGAGCGGCGGCCCGGGTGGTGGTCGGCGAGCGGTCAGTCATCGGCCCGCCCCCGTCCGGCGGGGTACGCGCGCACCGGACCGTGGTGGACCGGAAGTCCGCCCAGGACGGGGTCGGCGCCGAGGGCGCGACCCCCGTAGCTCACCCCGGCCGCAGCGGCGTACGCGGCGATCTGCTCGCGCAGCCGGGCCACGGCCGGGCCGTCGGCCGCGGCCAGCACGTCCGTGTGGATCCGCGGGACCGTGCACCGGACCGCGCCGTCCCCGCTCCCGTCCCCGGGCCCGTCCGGGCCCCGGAGGCTCTGCACCTGGGCGGCCGCCAGGGCGGTGCCGAGCGCGGCGTGCACGGCCTCGGCGCCGTCCCGGCCCCAGGCCAGGACCGGCGCGGCTCCGTCGGTCTCGGCGCGGCACATCCGCCAGTCCACCCCGGGGACGCGCAGCAGGCTGGTGCGGACGTCCTCCGCCCCGTACTCCGCCAGGCTCCGCCGGACCAGGACCGTCTCCGGTCCCGGCTCCGGCGGTCCGGCCTCCAGGGGACGGGCGTCGGCCACCAGCAGCCGCAGCACCCCGTCGAGCAGCCAGCGCTCCTCGCTCAGGCCCGCCGCGGGGACCCCGGGGCCGTCGGGCACCATGGCGCGCAGCGCCTCCAGCGCGGTGGCGACGGTCGCGGCCCGCTGGTCGCGGCCCCAGCAGACCACGCCCCCGGCGCGCCCGGCGCGGTACTCCGCCTCCCGCAGCGCCAGCGGCATCTGGGGCAGGTCGGCGCCCGCGGCGAGGGTGAACAGCCCGGTCCAGGGGGCCGTGGCGGCGGTGGCGGCCCGTACCGCCTCCTCCGGCGACGGCAGGGCGGCCGGCCGGGCGTCCGCCAGGTCGCGCAGGGGCTCCACCGGTTCCACGGGAGGCGGCAGGAGCAGGCGCTCGGCGGTGACCTCCGCGCCGTGCAGGAGGTGGGCCTCGCCGGGCGCCGACCCCTCGGTCAGGGCCTCGAACAGCGCCTGGCCGGCGAGCGCGCCGGCCAGCGCGTCCGCCGCGGGCCGCGCGGCCGGCTCCGTCTCCCCGGCCGCCGCCCACGCCCGGGCCCGCTCGTCCAGGGCGGGCCAGAGGCGGCGGGCGGCCCGGTCGCGGACGACCGGACCGGCCAGCACCAGCGGGCCGGCCGTACGGACCGCGACCACCGGAACGCCGTCCGGCAGCCAGTCGGCGCCGCGGTCCCCGTCCGTCACCCCGGCCCCGGCCTCCTCCCGGTGGTACAGCACGGCGTCGGCGTCCCCGGCCGCCCGCGCCAGGTCCCGCGGGGAGGAGGGCAGCACCTCGGCGCCCAGCCGCAGCGCGGTCGCGGCGACGGCGTCCGGATCGGACGCCGCCAGCACCAGCCGCCGGGCGCCGGCCCGGGCCAGGCCGCGGGCGGCGGGCAGCACGACCCGGGACGGCCCGCACAGCAGGATCCGCGCGGCGCGGAAGCGCTCGAAGAGGGCGTAGGGGTCGTCGGAGACCGCCTCCAGCCAGGCCAGGGCCTCGGGGTGGCGCTCGCGCACATCCCGCGGCGGCTCCGGCGCGGTCAGCCGTTCCAGATCCAGCAGCATGCCGTGGCCGCGCAGTCCGCCGGTCACCTTCCGCACCACGGGACGGGCGCGCTCCGACCCCAGGGCGGCGACGAGCTCGTCCTCGGTGGTGCCGTCCTCCAGCAGGGGCACGCACACGTCGACGATCTTGAACAGCGCCTCCGGGCCCTTCATGGCGAACTGCTCGCCGGCCCCGCTGAAGTACACCCCGCCCGGTACCGGCGCGTAGTGGAGGTACGGCCGTGCCTTCATCCTCATCCGGTCTTTCCTCCGTACTCGAACGGGCCGCCGGGAGCGCGGCCGATCTCGACGACCCACTCGGCGGCGTGCTCCCCGTCGGCGACGCCGGGCAGCGCCTCCTCCACGTAGCCGGTGCTGCGGCGCTCCATCAGCCGGGGCAGCACCCGGACGTTCAGGGCGGCGGTGAGATCGACGTACTGCGGCTTCTGGCGGCGGCGGTGCTCGCGCGCGTCCTGGCCGGAGGCGTCGGCCTCCTGCCGGTAGTCGTCGTCGAACGGCGTCTTGAGCACGACCTCCTCGGGCACGCCGTGGCGGGCGCGCCAGGCGGTGAGCGCCAGCAGCCGGTCGTGCTCGGCGGGCCCGGCGGCCACGGCGTCGGCCAGTTCCCGGCCGCCGTACCAGCGGCGGCGGGCGAGCACGGCCGAGCCGACCGACAGCCGGGGCATGCGGTGGGTGCGCCGGTCGTCCCGGCCGGCGGCGGCGTGCCGGCGGCCGACCAGGTCCTCGTACAGCCGCCCGCCGCCGACCAGCCAGCTCGCCAGCCGCACCGGCGGCGGGAACAGCTCGGGGTGGCCGGCGCCCAGGGTGAGCACCCGCACCTCCCGGCCGTCCGCGTCGCGGACGGCGAGGCCGTCGGTGCCGGGGTCGTGCGCCAGCCGGAAGGGGAACCAGTCGTCCGGGCGGAGCCCGTCGGCCAGGACCGGGACGTGGGCGTTGACGTTGAGCCGGTGCAGACCGAGGTCCTCGGCCACCCGGGCGCCGTCCGCGCCGTACTGCGCGGCCAGACGGCGCGCGGCGTGGTCCAGCGCGCCCCCGCCGAGGGCGCGGTCGTAGCCGAGGAAGCGGCCGTAGAGCATGCCGTGCCCGGCGTAGGCGTCGTTGAAGACCAGCCGGTCGCGCCAGGGCTGGACCAGGACGCCGTAGGCCAGGTGCCCCTGCCGGAAGCGGTCGGGCAGCCCGGCGGTGAGGTCGGCGGCCTCGGTGGCGGTCAGGGTGAGGTCCTCGCCGCGCTCCGCGGCCCGGTCCAGCTCGGCGCCCAGGGCCTCGGCGACGGACCGGCGCAGGTCCTGCAGCCGGTCCAGCGAGCCGTCGGCGGGGCCGGTGCCCGCCGCGACGGTGCCGTCGTAGTCGCCGCCCCTGCGGTACACCTCGCCCACCAGGTCCGCCGCGTGCTCGACCAGGGACACCTCGGCACCCGCGCCGAACCGCTCGGTGAACACGGCGCTCAGCAGGGCCCGTACGTCGTGCATCCGGTCGAATACGGACAGCAGCCCGACCCCGGCGGCCAGGTCGTCCAGCCGGGAGCGCCAGGGGGCGGTGTCGATCCGGGCGGGCGGCAGGACGTAGTCCTCCTCCACCAGGATCCGGGCGGGCCGGTCCGCCGCCATGCTCAGCCCGGCCAGCGAGGAGTCCAGCCGGGCCAGGTCGCGTTCGCGCTCCCCGGGCGGGGAGCCGGCCAGGGCGGGCAGCCGGGTGCGGATCTCCGCCAGGGCGCCGGCCGCCGCCGGTTCCGCGGGGCCGGGCGGGTCCAGCAGGTCCCGGAAGTCGGCGCCGCCGTCCTCCGGACCCCGGCACACGCACAGGATCCCGGCGGCCACGGACTTCACCACCGCCCGCACCGCCTCCTCCGGGGGGCGGCCGGTCCGGGCGGCGAGGTCCGCGGCCACGGCGGACACCCGGCGCGGTCCCAGGGCGGTGGCCTCGACCAGCGGCCGGACGCTGCCGTTCAGAGGGGCCGCCAGGCGCCGCACCCCCTGGTCGGTGCGGCGCAGGAAGTACAGCCTGCCGCCGGCGGGATCCACGGTCGAGGTGGGCGGCAACTGCACCCAGGTGTCCGGCCCCGGCTCCTTCCGGGCCGGTTCCAGGCCGCCCAGCACGTAGTCGAGCATCACCCGGTCCAGGCCCACGAAGGCGGTCGCGCCCTCGAAGCGCACCTCGCCGGGCGCGGCGCCGCCCTCGCCGGGCAGGGCGAGGCCGACGGCGGTGAAGCGGGACAGCGGGCTGGTGCGGACCATGGCGCGGGTGACGTACTGGAGCAGACCGCGCTCGGTCTTGCGGACCCGGGACGGTATCCGGCCCTCGGCGGCGGCCCTGCGGTAGCGCTCGGCCGAACCGGCCACCTCCGGGGCCACCAGGGCCAGGGAGCGCCGCAGGTCCTCGTCGCCCAGCACCCCGGCCAGCAGGGCCCGTTCGCGCTCGGCCGCCTCCGGGTGGCTCTCGGCGACCCGGGCGCGCAGCCCGTCGCGCCGCTGCCGGGCCTGCCGCCAGCGGGCGACGGCGGCGGGTTCGGGACCGGGTACGGCGCGGGGCCGCCGGTCGTTGTGGATGTCACGGCGCAGGGCGATGAGCCTGCCGCGCTCGTCGGTGCCGGTGGTGCCGGCGATCAGTTCGTACAGGGCGTCCGAGCAGGCGTCGGCCGCGGCCCGCACCTCCTCCTCGGCGTCCGTCAGCTCCCGGAGGAGGCCGGCGAGGTGCGGGTCGCCCAGCCGGGAGCGGCGCAGCGGGTTGAGGCGGAGCATCCACACCGGTTCGTCCGGCACCGCGCCGGGGTGCCGCCCGGTCCCCGTCCCCTCGGCCGCGCTCACCGGGGGCCGCCCGCGGCCGCCTGGTCCGCCTGTATCCGCTCCAGCCGCTCCTGCCAGGGGACGCCCAGGACCGCGTCCACGGTCTCGGCCAGGGCGTGGCACATGTAGTAGCGGTGCATCGGGGAGACCCCCAGCAGCGGGAGCTGCTGGTAGAAGAGGTTGACGAGCAGGCGGTAGGAGGCGAACCACTCGGGCGGGTCGTCGGTCACGCCGGCGGCCCCCACCGTGCGGTGGAACTCGCTGGGCTCGGTCCGCCGCCCCCCGGCCGTGCCCGGGGGCCCCATCGTGGCGGCGTCGAATCCGGCGCCCAGCGACTCCAGGCCCTCCAGCGTCAGCGTTCCGCCGGCCACCGCCGAGTCGAAGGCGCCCATGCAGTACGCGAACGCGGTGCGCCAGGCCGCGGCCTGCGGCCCGTACTCGCCCGCGAGGGATTTGCCGACTATTTCGCGGAGCAGCGGGGCGTCTTTTTCCAGGCGTTTGTCGAATGCGGGCCTGGGGTCTTTCCTGGGGGCCGCCCAGGCCATGAACGCCTCGGAATGTGAACGCAGCGAGAACACCCCGTAAGCGATGCCGGAATGATGCGATGCGATCAGCGCGGTGAATGCCTCGGCCAGCCGTGCGGTGGCCTGTGAACGGTCTTGGGTTATTTCGTCGATCATGTCCGTCAGCGGCTCGCACATCCGGCCCAGCGCGATTTCCCGGAGACTGTCCAGCGGCTGCGGCCACCGGGCGGCCTCGGCGGCGGGAATCGGTTCGACCGTCCCGTGCGGGCGCATCGGCAGATAGGGCGGGGGGACGCGCTCCAGGCGGCCGAACTCGCGCGCCTGGTCGAGGTACTCCTCCTCGGTGAGCGCGCCCTCGGGCGGCTCGGGGCCGATCTCCAGGAGCCGGCCGACCTCTTCCCAGGGCAGCGGGCGGCCCCGGTCGGCGCGGCCGACGAGTTCCACGTGGGGGCCGTGCAGCCAGCCGCGCCGCAGGTAGACGAGGGAGGCGCCGTGCTCGTCGCGCAGCGCGCGGGCCGCGGGAACCACCGTGGCGGCCAGCCACTGCGGGGTGAGGGGGGTCCGGGTGTAGAGGCGGAGACCCGCCACCCGGCCGGTGTCCGCCTCGGTGACGGCTGCTGCACCAACGGTCACGCTCATCCACCTGTTCGTGCTCGAGGGTCCGGCCGTGGCGCCGCCCGCCCGTGCGGCGGACGGGGCCGCGGATCCGAAAGCGGTCGGAAATGAAAACAAGGCCGATATTTCTTCGGCGAGCGCGGCGCTTTCGAAGGCCGCGGTTTCTGTGTGCCCCGTAGAATTTCTGGATCATCTTGCCCGGCTGATCCGCCCGGGACAACGGGGTCAGAACAGTTGCCTGACATGTGTCACGAACCTGCGTGACATCGATCACGGGAATCCGTGTGGGGTGAATCTGCGAGTAGGGTGAGCGCGACTTTGCCGCAGTTCTTCGGCTGGGCCCGCCCCGATCACTTCGGCGGGCCGACAGGAGGCAGCATGACCGGTATGTCTGGCCGGCGGTCCACGGGGGGCTTGCCGAGCGGCAGCGGAGTGGAGATCTTCGAGGCGCACTACGCGGGGGAGCCCGGCGCCGGGTGGGAGATCGAGCGCCCGCAGTCCGCGCTGGTACGGCTCGCCCGTGACGGCGCCCTGCGCGGCAGGGTGCTGGACGTGGGGTGCGGCAGCGGGGACAACGCCCTGATGATCGCCGAACACGGCCTGGAGACCACGGGGGTGGACGCCGCGCCCAGCGGCATCGGCCTCGCCCGCCGCAAGGCGCGCGAACGTGGGCTCGACGTGCGGTTCCTGGTCTGGGACGGCCTGGCGCTCCCCGATCTGGGGGAGCGGTTCGACACGGTCGTGGACGTCGGCTTCTTCCACTGCTTCACGCCCGCCGACCGCCCGGCGGTGGCGGCGTCGATCGGCGCCGTCGTCCCGTCCGGCGGCCGGTACTTCCTGATGTGCTGGAGCGACCGGGAGCCGGGCACCTGGGGCCCGCACCGGATCTCCGGACGCGACATCGAAGCAGCCTTCGCCGACGGCTGGCGCATCGACTCCCTGGAGCCGGCCGACCTGGAGGTCGCCTTCCCCCCGGGCACCGTACGGGCCTGGCAGGCGGCCATGACACGGCTGTGACCGCGGCCCCCTCGGGCCGGCGCAGGGCAGCACCCCCGCCACCTCCGCTCCACAGCGAAACCGAGAAGGAACGCACCACCATGACCATCTCCCGAAGACGCCTGGTCGCAGGCGCCGCCGTGCTGGGCACGGCCACCGCCCTCCCCGCCTCCGGCCCGGCCTGGGCCCGGCCGCAATCGCCCGGCCCCGGGGCCGCGGGCACGGGGAGGCCCGGCAAGCCGGGGAAGCCGGGGAAGCCGGGGAAGCCGAGGAAGAAAGCGCCCTCACCGGCGACCTCGGCCACCGAGCCCTTCACCGTGCCGCTGACCGTCCCCCGGCCGCTGCGCCCCCTGCGTCTGGCCGGCCACGACTTCCACCGGCTGACGACCGGTGAGGCCGACGTCGAGCTGCTGCCGGGCGCCACCACCCGCATACGCGCCTACAACGGGCTGATGAGCCCGCTGATCAAGGCTCGCCGCGGCCGCCCGGTGCTCATCCGCCAGGTGAACCGGCTGGACGTGCCCTTCGCGATGCACCTGCACGGCGGGCACGTCCCGCAGCGGTACGACGGCCACCCGATGCACCAGGCCGAGCCCGGCGACGTCCGCTACTACCACTACCCGAACGAGCAGCGCGCCGCCACGCTCTGGCTGCACGACCACTCGCACGGAACCGGCCACGGCCACCACCACTCCGACAGCGCCGAGAGCATCTACCGCGGCCTGGCCGCCACCTATCTGCTCACCGACGACTTCGAGGACGCCCTGCCCCTGCCCCGGGGCCGCTACGACGTCCCCCTCCAGATCCGCGACGCCAAGTTCGGGGACGACGGCACCCTGCTCTACGACCCGCAGGGCTTCCTGGGCCGCCCGACCTTCCTGGTCAACGGCAGCCCCAGGCCGTACTTCGAGGTCGCGGCCCGCAAGTACCGCCTCCGGCTGATGAACACCTCCAACGACCGCTTCTTCCTGCTGCGGCTGCGGGACGGCACGCCCATGACGCAGATCGCCTCGGACGGCGGGCTGCTGCCGGCCCCGGCCCAGGCGTGGGCGGTCCCGCTGTGGCCCGGCGAGCGCATCGACGTCGTCGTCGACTTCTCGGACCGCCCGGTCGGCTCACAGGTGGTGCTGGAGAGCCTGGCGTCGTTCCCGGGCGAGACGCCGGACGTGATGCGCTTCGACGTGGTGCGCGAGGCGCGCGACCCCAGCAGCGTGCCCGGCGAGTTGCGCCCCGCCCCCGACCTGGGGACGCCGGTGCTGGAGCGGGAGTTCCGCATGCGGTTCGACCCGGAGACCGGACGGCATCTGATCAACGAGCGGGTGTTCGACATGAACCGGGTCGACTTCCGGTCCCGGCTCGGGGAGACCGAGGCGTGGACGGTCGTCAACGACGACGTCGAGATGAACATCCCGCACTCGATGCACCCGCACCTGTCGCACTTCCGGATCCTCGACCGCAACGGCCGCCCGCCCGGCCCGGCCGAGGCGGGGCTGAAGGACACCGTCACCGTGGCGCCCGGTGAGACCGTCCGGTTCGCGGTGCGGTTCACCGACTACACCGGGCTGTTCATGTACCACTGCCACATGATGAACCACGTGGCCATGGGAATGATGGGGCAGATGGAGACCGTGCGCTGAACGGCCGCGCCCCGCCCCCCGCGGGCGGGGCCGGCTCCGGTCAGCCCACCGATGGCCCGGTCCGGCCCGTGAGCGCCGCGGCCCGGACCAGACGGGCCGCGGCGGCCCACAGGACGGCGGCACAGGCCAGGCACACCAGCGCCCGTGTGGTCTCCACGCCGCCGCCGGCCAGCGCGACCCAGCAGCCGGCCAGACCGGCGCCGATCAGCAGAGCGCCGGTCCACCGGTACACGGGCATCCCGAACAGCGGCGCGAGGGGGAGGAAGTGCACGCCCACGACGACCGCGATCGCTCCCGGGATCCACGCCAGGGCCCCGGTGCGGTTCGCGACCACGATCACCGCCACCACGGCCAGCACCTGGAGCAGGTTGATCGCGTGGAAGCGGCGTGCCGCGCGTTCGTAAGCGGCCTGTTCGCCCACGCCGTTCAGCCGCCGCAGCGCGAGCGCGAACAGCAGCACACCGACCGCCGGCCCGCCCACCAGGGCGGCCGGCCCGGCGAACCCGTGCAGCGCCGTCGCCCCCGACAGCCACCACACCGTGCCGAACACCGTCATGACCAGGGCCGCCCCCCGGGTGCCGTCGCGGCGCGGGCCGCCATGCGCTCGTGTGCTCACGGAAGGACACCCAACCCGATCACCGGCCCGGTGCGCCAGCCCCGGGACGGCGACCGCCCCCGGAAACCGGCACGGGTGCCAACTCGCGGATTGAACAAAGGTGTTCGGGATGCTGAACAAGAGCGGTCCGATGTGAAGATCAGGGCTCGAACGACTCCGAGTTCTTCACAACTCGCGGTTCCTGGCCAAAGATTGGCTCTCAGCCAGTGAACGCCCCGGGAGGAAGCACATGAGCAGGCTCTGTTTATCCGCAGCCGTCTGACGGTCGGGGTGCGCGTGCCGGCGACCCCCTCGGTTCGCCGCAGGACCACCACGACGAGAACACAGTCGCGAGTATCTACGACTCTTCACGCCCAGAGACGGGGATCGGCCACGGCCGCCGGGGCCCACAAGGCACGCGGCGCCGAGTGGACGACGCGGGAGCGGCTCGTCCACGGGGAGCCCCCGGACCGCCGTCCGGCTCCCGGCGCGCGTCCGGTGACAGCGATCTTCCGTTCCGATCTCTTCGGAAGTGTTGCGGGGGAAACCGAATGACCATTCGCATCATGGTCGCCGACGACCATGTCCTTTTCCTGGAGGCACTGGCGGAGGCGCTCGACCGGGTCGAGGACTTCGACGTGGTGGGAGCGGCCCGCGAGAGCGCGGAACTCCTGCCGACGGCGCAGCGGGTGGCGCCCTCCGTCCTCGTGGTCGGCGGAGGGATGAGCGGCCCCGGCGGCCTGTGCAAGGTGGCCGAGCTCACCAGGCGCGTGCCGTCCTGCGGCATCACCCTCATCGTCGTCGAGCCCACCCGCTCCCATGTGACCCGCGCGGTCGAGGCCGGGGTGCTGGGCATCGTCCCCAAGCACGCCAAGCTGCCGAGCCTGATCGGCGCCATCCGCGGGGTGGCGGCCGGCTGCGTGACGGTCGACCCCGGCCTGCTGAACGCCCCGGGGCCGGGCAACCGCTGCCTGAACGACCGGGAGGTGGAGATCCTGCGGCTGACCGCGACCGGCGCCTCCATCAAGGAGATCGCCCAGGAGCTGTACCTGGCGAGCGGGACGGTCCGCAACCTGACCTCCACCGCCATCAGGAAGCTGGAGGGCCGCAACCGGTTCGACGCCGCTCGCATAGCACTCGAACGCGGCTGGCTGTGAGGGCCCGGCGGCGTGCGCGCCGCGATCCCCTGGCGTACGGTTGACGGCTGCCCTGAGTACAGCAGAAGGGGGCCGTGCGTTGGGAGCGCAGGAGACAGTGCCGTCGGCGCCGGGGACCGCCGCCGGCGACGGGCACGAGGTGCACGACGGCGTACGGGAGCGGGAGATCCGCGGAGAGCAGGAGCACCTCGACCGGGTCTACCGGCGCCTCGAGGAGAAGATCCACGAGGCGGAGTTCCTCATGGCGGACGCCGCCAAACGCGCCCAGGTCGGCACGCCGGGGGCGCTCGCCGAACGGGACGCGCAGGTCTTCCGCGCCGGTGTGCACCTCAACCGGCTCAACAGCGAGTTCGAGGACTTCCTCTTCGGGCGGGTCGACCTGCTGCGGGGCAAGGACGGCGTACGCGGACCCGACGGCGCGTACACCTCCGTCGAACCGGCCGACGACGCCGTGCGCGACGGCGGCGCCGGCACCGCCGCCGCGGACATCGCCGAGACCCTGC
This sequence comes from Streptomyces sp. ICN903, assembly GCF_022015835.1. Lineage (NCBI taxonomy): Bacteria > Bacillati > Actinomycetota > Actinomycetes > Kitasatosporales > Streptomycetaceae > Streptomyces > Streptomyces sp. ICN903. Next base: position 10,696 of record NZ_JAKMAY010000025.1, read on the forward strand.
ACATCGGCCGGCTCGGCGTGCTCGACGCCGACTACACCCCGCTGGTCATCGACTGGCGCGCCCCGGCCGCCGCGCCCTTCTACCGGGCCACCCCGGTGGCGCCGGGCCGGGTGGTGCGGCGGCGGGTGATCCGCAGCCGGGGCCGCCGCGTACTGGGCGTGGAGGACGATCTGCTGCGCCCGGAGCTGACGGCGTACCTGGACGGTGAGGAACTGGCCGTGGTCGGCGACGGCGCCCTGATGGCGGCGCTGGGCCGCTCCCGCGGCCACACCATGCGCGACATCGTCGCCTCCATCCAGGCCGAGCAGGACGAGGTGATCCGGGCCCCCGCCGTCTCCGTCACCGAGGTCGAGGGCGGCCCCGGCACGGGCAAGACGGCCGTCGCGCTGCACCGCGCCGCGTACCTGCTCTACCAGGACCGGCGGCGCTACGCCGGAGGCATCCTCGTCGTCAGCCCCACCCCGCTGCTGGTGTCCTACACCGAGGGCGTGCTGCCCTCCCTCGGCGAGGAGGGCCAGGTCGTCATCCGCGCGCTGGGCTCGCTGGTGGAGGGCGCCGAGGCGGGCACCCACGACGAGCAGGCCGTCGCCCGGGTCAAGGGCTCCTCCCGCATGGTGCGGGTGCTGCGCAGGGCGGCGCGCGGCACTCTGGAGCTCGGCGCGCCGGGCGCCGCGGGGGTGCCCGGCCGGCTGCGGGTGGTCGCCCTCGGCACACGCCTGGAGCTGGACGCCGACGACCTGCGCCGGATCCGCGAGCAGGCCCTCGGCGGCACCGCGCCCGTCAACCTGCTGCGCCCGCGCGCCCGGCGGCTGCTGCTGGACGCGCTGTGGGAGCGCTCGGGAGCGGGCCGCCGGTACACCGACCCGGAGCTGGCGGCCGAGGCGCGCCAGGGGTTCGACGAGGACGTCTCCACCGAGACCGACTTCACCGGCTTCCTGGACGCCTGGTGGCCCGAGCTGACCCCGCGCCGCGTACTGGCGGCCATGGCGGACGAGAAGAGGCTGTCGCGCTGGGCGCGCCGTGTGCTCCAGCCCAGGGAGGTACGGCGGCTGGCACGCTCACTGGCCCGGCTGGACGCCGACGGCAGTGGCCCGCTGTCCGTCCACGACGTCGCGCTCCTGGACGAGCTGCGGGTCCTGCTCGGCACCCCCGCCCGCCCCCGCAGGCGGGAGATGGACCCGCTGGACCAGCTCACCGGCCTGGAGGAGCTGAGCACCTACGCCGACCGCCTCGCCGGCCGCGCAGCCCGCGCCGAGCGCCGGGAGGAGGAGGAACGCACCGACTACGCGCACGTCATCGTGGACGAGGCGCAGGACCTCACGCCGATGCAGTGGCGGATGGTGGGCCGGCGCGGCCGCCAGGCGACGTGGACGGTGGTCGGCGACCCGGCGCAGAGCTCCTGGTCGGACCAGGAGGAGGCCGCCGCCGCCCGCGACGAGGCGCTGGGCACCCGCCCGCGCCGCCGCTTCGAGCTGACGGTCAACTACCGCAACCCGGCCGAGATCGCCGAGCTGTCCGCCCGGGTGCTGGCCCTGGCCATGCCGGGGGTGCGCCCGCCCCGCGCGGTCCGCGCCACGGGGCTGGTGCCGCGCTTCGCCACGGTGACGGGCGGTCCGGAGGGCCCGGGCGGTCCGGACGAGGCGGTGGGCCGGGCGGTCCGCGCGGAGGCCGAGCGGCTGCTGGCGGAAGTCGAGGGCACCGTCGGCGTCGTGGTGGCGATGGGCCGCCGCGAGCAGGCCCGCGCCTGGCTGGCCGGGCTCGGCGACCGGGTGGTGCCGCTGGGCAGCCTGGAGGCCAAGGGCCTGGAGTACGACGCGACGCTCGTGGTCTCGCCCGCGGAGATCGCCGACGAGTCCCCGGCGGGCCTGCGGGTGCTGTACGTGGCGCTGACCCGGGCCACGCAGCGGCTGACGGTCCTGTCGCGGGAGAAGGACCTGCCGGACGCGGAGGGGGTCCCCGACCTGCTGCGGGAGTGAGGTCCGCGGGTTTCTCCGGCCGCCGGAGCCGAACGGAATCACCTTCGCCGATCGTTTGTTAGCCTGGTTGTGGCACCGGCCCGATCCAAGCCCCCGGGCCCAACCTTCGTCGCTTCGAGCGACCACTTGCCGCGAGGCGAGCATGGCGGGTCGGTGTCACAGACGTGGATCCGAGGGGTCCGCACCACCGGAAGGCGGTGCGGACCCCTCGCCCGTGCGCCCGGGGCCCGGCGTCCGCCGCGTGCCGTGTGTCACACGGTGGACCGCGCCGCGCGTCCCACGGCGGGAAACGCTTTCCGCCCTCCGGAACCGGTTACCTGCTACCGGTCGGTAGGTGCGACGATCGGGTGACGCGACCCGGCGAGGAGGCCGGTGCGCGGCACAGCACCACGGAAAGCAGAGGAACCCGGCCATGGCAACGGCGCCCAGCGTCTCGTACTCGATGACCATCCGCCTGGAGGTGCCCGCCGGAGGCGCGGCGGTCAGCCAGCTCACCACGGCCGTGGAGTCCTCCGGCGGCTCGGTCATCGGCCTCGACGTCACCGCCTCCGGCCACGAGCGGCTGCGCATCGACGTCACGATCGCCGCCTCCTCCACCGCGCACGCCGACGAGATCGTCGCCAAGCTGCGGGAGGTCGAGGGCATCGCCATCGGCAAGGTCTCCGACCGGACCTTCCTGATGCACCTGGGCGGCAAGATCGAGATGGCGTCCAAGCACCCCATTCGCAACCGCGACGACCTCTCCATGATCTACACGCCCGGCGTGGCCCGGGTCTGCACCCAGATCGCGGCCAACCCCGAGGACGCCCGCCGGCTGACCATCAAGCGCAACTCCGTCGCCGTCGTCACCGACGGCTCGGCCGTGCTGGGCCTGGGCAACATCGGGCCCAAGGCCGCGCTGCCGGTCATGGAGGGCAAGGCGGCCCTCTTCAAGCGCTTCGCCGGCATCGACGCCTGGCCGCTGTGCCTGGACACCCAGGACACCGACGCCATCGTCGAGATCGTCAAGGCCGTCGCCCCGGGCTTCGCGGGCATCAACCTGGAGGACATCTCCGCCCCCCGCTGCTTCGAGATCGAGGCGCGGCTGCGCGAGGCGCTGGACATCCCCGTCTTCCACGACGACCAGCACGGCACCGCCATCGTGGTGCTGGCCGCGCTGACCAACGCGCTGCGCGTCGTCGGCAAGCGCATCGAGGACGTGCGGGTGGTGATGTCCGGCGCCGGGGCCGCCGGCACGGCCATCCTCAAGCTGCTGCTGGCCGCCGGGGTGAAGCACGCGGTGGTCGCCGACATCCACGGCGTGGTGCACTCCGGGCGCGCGGACCTGGTGGACGCCGCCCCCGACTCGCCGCTGTGCTGGATCGCCGACAACACCAACCCCGAGGGCGTCACCGGCACGCTCAAGCAGGCCGTCGTCGGCGCGGACGTCTTCATCGGCGTCTCCGCCCCGGACGTCCTCGGCGCCGAGGACGTGGCGGCGATGGCCGACGGTGCCATCGTCTTCGCGCTCGCCAACCCCGACCCGGAGGTGGACCCGGCGGTCGCCCGCCGGACCGCCGCGGTGGTGGCCACCGGCCGTTCGGACTTCCCCAACCAGATCAACAACGTGCTGGTCTTCCCCGGCGTCTTCCGGGGCCTGCTCGACGCCCAGTCGCGCACGGTCAACGAGGAGATGATGCTGGCCGCGGCGCGGGCGCTGGCCGACGTGGTGCACGAGGACGAGCTGAACGCGAACTACGTCATCCCGAGCGTCTTCAACGACAGGGTCGCGGGCGCGGTCGCCGGAGCGGTGCGGGAGGCCGCCATCGCGGCCGGTGAGTCTGTGACGACCGCCACGGTGCCCTGACCGCATGGGACCGGCGCGTCGGGGGCATCCCACCCGGATGGCCCCTTAGGGTGGCGAAAGCCGCACCGAGGGTGGCTACGGAGTGTCATCGTCGCGTGTCACAGGCGTCCTCCGGGTGATGTCGCAGGGCCCCGGATTGGCATTACCACCGCAGGTGGGGGCAGGATGCTTCCCCGAGGGCCGCGTCCTGGGAGCGCCCCCGCGGACGCGGAAGGTCTGGCAGCAGACCCGGGTCCGGGGACTGTCCGAGGGCCCTGGCAGCATCGGCTTCGATCTCATGCCTCACAGGCAAGAAAAATTACGGGAGTACGAATTATGAACCGCAGTGAGCTGGTGGCAGCGCTGTCCGAGCGCGCCCAGGTGACCCGCAAGGACGCCGACGCTGTGCTGGCCGCGTTCGCCGAGACCGTCGGCGAGGTCGTCGCCAAGGGCGACGAGAAGGTCACCATCCCCGGCTTCCTGACCTTCGAGCGCACCCACCGTGCCGCTCGCACCGCGCGCAACCCGCAGACCGGCGACCCGATCGAGATCCCCGCCGGTTACAGCGTGAAGGTCTCCGCGGGCTCCAAGCTGAAGGAGGCCGCCAAGGGCAAGTGAGCCCTGGCGCGGCACCACACGGGCGCATGCACGAGGGCGGTCACCCCGGAAAAGGGGTGACCGCCCTCCGCGTTGCCCGGGCCCCCGGCCGGGGGCCGGTGGGGGTCAGGCGGGCAGTTCCACGCGTGCGCCGAGCGCCGGCAGCTTCTCCATGAAGTTCTCGTAGCCCCGGTTGATCAGATCTATCCCGTGGACCCTGGAGGTCCCCTGGGCGGCCAGGGCGGCGATCAGGTACGAGAAGCCGCCGCGGAGGTCCGGGATGACCAGATCGGCCCCCTGGAGCTTCGTGGGGCCGGACACGACCGCCGAGTGGAGGAAGTTGCGCTGGCCGAAGCGGCACGGCATGCCGCCCAGGCACTCGCGGTAGAGCTGGATGTGCGCGCCCATCTGGTTGAGGGCGGAGGTGAAGCCCAGCCGCGACTCGTACACCGTCTCGTGGACGATCGACAGGCCCGACGCCTGGGTCAGGGCCACCACCAGCGGCTGCTGCCAGTCGGTCTGGAAGCCGGGGTGCACGTCCGTCTCCAGGGCGATGGCCTTGAGCGCGCCGCCGGGGTGCCAGAAGCGGATGCCGTCGTCGTCGACCTCGAACTCGCCGCCCACCTTGCGGTAGGTGTTGAGGAACGTCATCATCTCGCGCTGGCTGGCGCCGCGCACGTACACGCTGCCCTCGGTCGCCAGCGCCGCGCTCGCCCAGGAGGCGGCCTCCAGGCGGTCGGGCAGGGCGCGGTGGTTGTAGCCGCCGAGCTTGTCCACACCGGTGATGCGGATCGTCCGGTCGGTGTCCATGGAGATGATCGCGCCCATCTTCTGCAGTACGCAGATGAGGTCCTCGATCTCCGGCTCCACGGCGGCGTTGGAGAGTTCGGTCACCCCCTCGGCCAGCACGGCCGTCAGCAGGACCTGCTCGGTGGAGCCGACCGACGGGTACGGCAGCTTGATCTTGCAGCCGCGCAGCCGCTGCGGGGCCTCCAGGTACTGGCCGTCGGCGCGCTTCTCGATCGTCGCGCCGAACTCGCGCAGCACGTCGAAGTGGAAGTTCACCGGGCGTCCGCCGATGTCGCAGCCGCCCAGGCCGGGGATGAAGGCGTGGCCCAGCCGGTGCAGCAGGGGGCCGCAGAAGAGGATCGGGATGCGGGAGGAGCCCGCGTGGGCGTCGATGTCGGCGACGTTGGCGCTCTCCACGTGGGAGGGGTCGAGCACCAGCTCACCGGATTCCTCGCCCTTGCTCACGGTGACGCCGTGCAGTTCGAGCAGGCCCCGGACGACCCGCACGTCGCGGATCTCGGGGACGTTGCGCAGCCGGCTCGGTTCGCTGCCGAGCAGTGCGGCGACCATGGCCTTGGGCACGAGATTCTTCGCGCCCCGGACTCTGATCTCGCCCTCCAGCGGTGTGCCGCCGTGGACAAGGAGTACGTCGTCGGTGCCGGTCATGGGCCTCGCGTTCCAGGATGAAGAAGAGCAGGGGCACAGGGAATGGTAATGGCCGTACACCCGGGCCGTATCCGTCCGTCCGGGGCGCGGACGGGGCCGGAGGGCGGGCGGGCGCGGCCCGAACCGGCGCCGGGCCGCGCTCTTTCACGCAGCGTGCCCGGGGCGCTCCGCGGTGTTGTCCGGGATTCGGGCCCCCGTACGGGCCCGGAGTGCGGGATCATTGGGGCATGACCGAGGTGACCTCGCTCACCGGGCGGCTGCTCGTCGCGACGCCGGCGCTGACCGACCCGAACTTCGACCGTGCGGTGGTGCTGCTCCTCGACCACGACGAGGAGGGCTCGCTCGGCATCGTCCTCAACCGGCCGACGCCCGTGGACGTCGGCGACGTACTGGAGCCCTGGGCCGCGCTGGCGGGTGAGCCGGGGGTGGTCTTCCAGGGCGGGCCCGTCTCGCTGGACGCGGCGCTCGGGGTGGCCGTCATCCCGGGGAGCGAGGGCCCGCTGGGGTGGCGGCGGGTGCACGGGGCCATCGGGCTGGTGGACCTGGAGGCGCCGCCCGAACTGCTGGCCGCGGAACTGGGCTCGCTGCGGATCTTCGCCGGCTACGCCGGCTGGGGGCCGGGCCAGTTGGAGAACGAGCTGGAGGAGGGCGCCTGGTACGTGGTGGAGTCCGAGCCCGGCGACGTCTTCGCGCCCGAACCGGAGCGGCTGTGGCGGTCCGTGCTGCGCCGCCAGCGCAGCGAGCTGGCGATGGTGGCCACCTATCCCGACGACCCCTCGCTGAACTAGCGGCCCGGCCCGCTGCTCCGGGCGGGGCGGGTCCGGGTGCCCGCGGGGGCGGTCGCAGTACCCTTGGGGCCCATGAGCACTCCTGAGCCCGAGCGCGGGACGGGCACCGGCACCCTCGTCGAGCCCACCCCGCAGGTGTCCCACGGCGATGGCGACCACGAGCGCTTCGCCCACTACGTCCAGAAGGACAAGATCATGGCCAGCGCGCTCGACGGGACCCCCGTCGTCGCGCTCTGCGGCAAGGTCTGGGTCCCGGGGCGCGACCCCAAGAAGTACCCGGTCTGCCCCATGTGCAAGGAGATCTACGAGTCCATGGGAGCCGGCGGCGACAAGGGCAAGGACGGCGGCGGCAAGAAGTGACGCCGCCCCCCGGCGGCTCCTCCTCCCCCGTCCGGCCCTGATCCGCCCCGCACAGGGTCCGTCACTCCTTCAGCGGCCCCCGGAACGCACCCCGGTGCGTTCCGGGGGCCGCCGTGCGTCACGGGCAGGTGTCCGGGACCGGCCGGGGCGTCTTGTCGGCCGCCCCGGGTTGCCCTACCCTCCTGCACAGTTGTGCATGGCGAAACAGGTGTTGCGCAGGATGCAACGCCACTTCAAGGCCGCCCGGGAGCGGGACGCCGAGGACGAGGGCACGCGCGACGGCTCGCGCGGCCTGCGGAACACACGAGGAGAACCGGGCATGTACGAGCCCGATCTGGTCCCCCTGCCGCGCTCCGTCGAGGACGGCGGCGGACGGCTGGTGCTCGACGAGCGGACGGCGCTCGACGCCGGCCCCGGCACCGGGCGGGCCGCCCACTGGCTGCGCACCGCCCTCGCCGCGGCCACCGGCCTGCCCCTGCCGCCGGCGGGCCGGGACGGCGGAGGCGGCGGAGAGGGTGCGGGCGGCGGCGCCGTCGTGAGGCTGCGCGTGGACGAGGCGGTCGCCGCCGAACTCGGCCCCGAGGGCTACCGGCTGGACGTGACCGGCGGCGGCGCCGAGATCCGCGGCGGCGCGGCCCCCGGTGTCTTCTGGGGCGCCCAGACGCTGCGGCAGCTCCTCGGCCCCGCCGCGTACCGCCGCGCGCCGCTGCCCGGCCGCACCTGGTCGCTGCCCTGCGTCCGGGTGGCCGACGCGCCCCGCTTCGCCTGGCGCGGCTTCATGCTGGACACCGCCCGGCACTTCACGCCCAAGGACGGCGTGCTGCGCTGGATCGACCTGCTGGCCGCGCACAAACTCAACGTGCTGCACCTGCATCTGACGGACGACCAGGGATGGCGCCTGGAGATCGAGCGCTTCCCCCGGCTCACCGAGGTCGGCGCGTGGCGCCGGCGCACGAGGCTGGGTCACCGGGCCTCCCCGCTGTGGGACATCCGTCCGCACGGCGGCTTCTACACCCACGACGACGTCCGCGAGATCGTCGCGTACGCGGCCGAGCGCCACATCACCGTCGTCCCCGAGATCGACCTGCCGGGCCACTCCCAGGCGGCCGTCGCCGCCTATCCGGAGCTGGGCAACGCCGACGCCCGGGAGGGGGCTCCCGAGGTGTGGGACGACTGGGGCGTCAGCCCCGAGGTCCTGGCCCCCACCGAGGACGTACTCCGCTTCTACGAGGGGGTGTTCGAGGAGGTGCTGGAGCTGTTCCCGGGCGAGTTCGTGCACATCGGCGGCGACGAGTGCCCCGCGGACCAGTGGCGGCGCTCGCCGGCCGCGCGGGCGCGGGCCGAGCGGCTCGGCCTGGACGGCGTGGACGCCCTCCACGGCTGGTTCGTGAGGCACTTCGACCGCTGGCTGGCCGAACGCGGGCGCCGCCTTGTGGGATGGGACGAGATCCTGGGCGCCGGCGCGAACGGCATGAACGGCGACGGCGGCACGGCCGGCGCGGGTACGGGACTCGGCCCCGGCGCGGTGGTCTCCTCCTGGCGGGGCCGCGCGGGCGCGGTCGCCGCCGCGCGGGCCGGGCGCGACGTGGTGATGTGCCCCGAGCAGGAGGTCTACCTCGACCACCGGCAGGACGGCGGCGAGGACGAGCCGGTGCCCATCGGGTACGTGCGCACCCTGCGCGACGTGTACGGCTTTGACCCCGTGCCGCCCGAACTCGCGGGCACCGGTGCGGCGGAGCACGTCCTCGGCGCGCAGGCCAACCTGTGGACGGAGGTCGTGGACGACCAGCGGCGCGCCGACTACCAGGCCTTCCCGCGCCTGGCCGCCTTCGCCGAGGCGGTGTGGTCGGGGCCGGGAGCCCAGGACGGGGCGGACGGCTCCGGGGATCCCGGGAGGCGGTTCGGGGACTTCGAGCGGCGGATGGCCGCCGCCCACTACGCCCGCCTCGACGCGCTGGGCGTGGCCTACCGGCCGCCGTCCGGGCCGCACCCGTGGCAGCGCCGCCCCGGTATCGCGGGGCGACCGTTCCAGGAGCCGCCGCGGGTGTCCTGAGAGCCGGTCACCGGGCACCCCCGGCCCGCCCCGCCCGGTCTTCCGGGCCGAACCCCGCACCACTCCGGGACGGCGCCCGAAACGGCCCGTATAAAGTAGTACAAGGTCTCCCAGGGGTGGCAAGGCGCTTGTCCCGGTGACAACCGCCGAAAGCGGGCCATCGGCCAGGTCAGGGACGGATGCTCCCTTCACGGACCCCGGCTCCGGCGGCCCCCCGGAATGTGCCAGAGTTGCCACGTCCGGGTTCCCAGCACGTACGGTACGGCTGGGCAGCCGGGACGACCGGGGAAGGGGCGCTGGATTGAGCACGCACGCACCGCACGCACCACGGGCGGCGCAGCCGGTCATGCTGCCGGCCACGCTCGACGAGGCCGTGGCCGCTCTCACCGCCACGCCTGCCGCCGTGCCCGTCGCGGGCGGCACCGACCTGATGTCCGGGGTGAACTCCGGGCTGCTGAGGCCCGCCGCGCTGGTCGGCCTGGGCCGGATCAGCGAGATCCGCGGCTGGGAGTACCAGGACGGCCACGCGCTGCTCGGCGCCGGCCTCACCCACGCCCGTATGGGACGCCCCGACTTCGCGGCCCTCATCCCCGCCCTGGCCGCCGCCGCCCGTGCCGCCGGACCGCCGCAGATCCGCAACGCCGGGACGCTCGGCGGCAACATCGTCACCGCCGCGCCCACCGGCGACTCCCTGCCCGTCCTGGCCGCACTGGAGGCCACGGTGCTGATCGCGGGCCCGGGCGGCGCGCTGCGCGAGGTCCCCGTCAGCCATCTGCTGACCGGCATGGAGATGCTGCGGCCCGGCGAGATCGTCGGCTATGTGCGCGTGCCGCTGCTGCACGCCCCGCAGACCTTCCTCAAGGCCACCGGACGCACCGGCCCCGGACGCGCGCTGGCCTCGGTCGCCGTCGTGCTCGACCCCGTCCGCCGCGGGGTGCGCTGCGCGGTCGGCGCCGTCGCGCCGATGCCGCTGCGCCCGGTGGAGGCCGAGCAGTGGGTGGCATCGCTCATCGACTGGGACGGACGACGGACCCTGGCCCCCGAGGTGCTGGCCGCGTTCGGCGACTACGTCGCCATGGCCTGCATCCCCGATCCCCCCGCCCCGGAGGGCGGGGGAGAGGCCCCCGTACTTCCGCCCGCGGCACTGCACGTACGGCGTACGGTGGCGACACTGGCCCGACGGGGGCTCGGGAGGGCACTCGCATGAGCAACGACCAGCAGGGGCCGTTCCGGCAGGACGGCCGGCCCGTACCCCCCGCGGCGCCCGAGGGCGGCTGGGGAGGCGAGTACGACGGCGACTCCACCGCCTTCATACAGCTTCCCGAGAACCTGCCGGGCCCGTACCAGTACGGGCCCGCCGACGGGCCCGGCGGCATGCCCGAGCCGCTCGCCGCGCCGGGCACCGGACACGGCTGGGAGCCGCCCGCCATCGACCCCGGCGCCCACCAGGCGCCGCGGACCCAGGTGCCGCTGACCCCGGAGGCCACCACCGACCCGGCGGCCCCGGTGCAGTGGACCATGCCGTTCGCCGGAGGTCAGGCGGAATCCGCGGACCCCGCCTCCTCCGGCGAGCCCCCGCGGCCCGTACGGGAGCAGACCCCGACGCCGGGCGCGGCCGCCGCCATGGGGCAGGGGGCCGCGGCGGCCCTGGCCGGCTCGCACGAGGCGCGGCAGCAGCGCCGTCCGCACGAGGACGGCACCCATCAGGCGCAGGCGTCGGCGGAAGGTTCCGGCGGCGACTGGAGCGCGGTGCCCGCGCCCGGCGCGACCGGCCAGTGGTCGATCCCGTTCGCGGCGGCGGGCAGCCCCGACGACTCCGGCGAGTACCTGGCCGCCGCGGCGGCCGGGCGGGTGCCCGATCCGCCGCCGGTCCGCGAGCCGGAGGAGGCGCACGAACCGGAGGCGCACGAACCGGAGCCGCACGACCCGGAGGCGGCGGAGACCGCGGAGCCGGGCCCCGAGGCCCCCCCGGAGACCGGAGACGCGCCGGGCACGTCGGACGCGCCGGACACCGGAGAGCCGCCGGCCGACCCGCCCGCCGACTCCTCCGCGCCGCGCGCCGCCGAGGTCGACAGTGAGCACCCGCACGTCTCGTACGTCCTGCGCGTCAACGGGGCCGAGCGGCCCGTGACCGACGCCTGGATCGGCGAGTCCCTGCTCTACGTGCTGCGCGAGCGCCTCGGCCTGGCAGGCGCCAAGGACGGCTGCTCGCAGGGGGAGTGCGGGGCCTGTTCCGTCCAGGTCGACGGGCGCCTGGTCGCCTCCTGCCTGGTGCCCGCCGCGACCACCGCCGGATCCGAGATCCGCACCGTCGAGGGACTGGCCCGGGACGGCACGCCGTGCGACGTGCAGCGGGCGCTGGCCGCGTGCGGCGCCGTGCAGTGCGGCTTCTGCGTACCCGGCATGGCGATGACCCTGCACGACCTCCTCGAGGGCAACCACGACCCGACGGAGCTGGAGACCCGCCAGGCCGTCAGCGGCAACCTCTGCCGCTGCTCCGGCTACCGGGGCGTGCTCGACGCCGTCCGCACGGTCGTCGCCGAGCGCGAGGCCGCGGCCGCCGCGCTCGCCGAGGCCCGTGAGGCCGAGGCCGCGGGCCGCACCGGCGACGGCGGGGACCGGGGCGACGGCTCCCGCGTCCACATCCCGCACCAGGCCGGACCGGCCTCGCCCCGCACCCACCACGACCCGCCGCAGGACGGAGGCGCGCAGTGAGCAGTGACGCGGTGACCGCCACCCCGGCCCGAGGGGTGCCCCTCACCGGTACGGCCGCGGGAGGGGAGACCGAGCAGGCGCGGTACGGACTCGGAGCCTCGCTCCAGCCCGCCGACGCGCTCGCCAAGGTCCAGGGGACCTTCCCCTACGCCGCCGACCTGTGGGCCGAAGGGCTGCTGTGGGCCGCCGTGCTGCGCTCCCCGCACCCGCACGCCCGCATCGTCTCCATCGACACCGCGCCGGCCGCCGAGATGCCCGGGGTGCGGGCCGTCATCACCCACGAGGACGTGCCCGGCGACGCCACCCACGGCCGCCGGGTCGCCGACCGGCCCGCCTTCGCCCGGGACACGGTGCGCCACTACGGGGAGCCCATCGCCGCCGTCGCCGCCGACCACCCCGACACCGCGCGGCTGGCCGCCGCCGCCATCGCGGTCGAGTACGAGGTCCTGGAGCCGGTCACCGATCCGGAGAAGGCCTTCGAGGCCGAGCCCGTCCACCCCGACGGCAACCTGATCCGGCACATCCCCCTGCGCTACGGCGACGAGTCCGCCACCGGGGAGGTGGTCGTCGAGGGCCTGTACCGCATCGGCCGCCAGGACCCGGCCCCCATCGGCGCCGAGGCCGCGCTCGCCGTGCCGCGCACCGACGGCGGGGTGGAGATCTACACCGCCTCCACCGACCCGCACACCGACCGCGACCTGGCCGCCGCCTGCTTCGGGCTCCGTCCCGAGCAGGTCAAGGTCGTCGTCACCGGTGTCCCCGGAGCCATGGCCGACCGCGAGGACCCGAGCGTGCAACTCCCGCTCGGCCTGCTGGCGATGAGGACGGGCTGCCCGGTCAAGCTCGCGGCCGGCCGCGAGGAGTCCTTCCTCGGCCACGCCCACCGCCACCCCACCCTGCTGCGCTACCGCCACCACGCGGACTCCGAGGGCCGGCTGGTCAAGGTCGAGGCGCAGATACTGCTGGACGCCGGCGCCTACGCCGACGACTCCGCCGACGCGCTGGCCGCCGCCGTCTCCTTCGCCGCCGGCCCGTACGTGGTGCCGCACGCCGCGATCGACGGCTGGGCCGTGCGCACCAACAACCCCCCGTCGGGCCATGTGCGCGGCGAGGGCGCGATGCAGGTGTGCGCCGCGTACGAGGGCCAGATGGACAAGCTCGCCGCCAGGCTGGGCATGGACCCGGTCGAGCTGCGGATGCGCAACGTCATGGCCACCGGCGACCTGCTGCCCACCGGCCAGACCGTCACCTGCCCCGCGCCCGTGGCCGAACTGCTGCGCGCGGTACGCCAGGCGCCCCTGCCGCCGCTGCCCGCCGACGGCGCGGACGGCGCCCCGGGCCCGGAGGAGTGGCTGCTGCCCGGCGGTCCCGAGGGCGCGGGCGATCCGGGCGCGGTGCGGCGCGGCATCGGCTTCGCGCTGGGCATGGTCCACATGCTGGGGGCGGAGGGCGCCGACGAGGTGTCCACGGCCACGGTGAAGGTCGACGGGCCCGTCGCCACGGTGATGTGCGCGGCCGTGGAGACCGGACAGGGCTTCTCCACCCTCGCCCGGCAGATCGTCCAGGAGGTCCTCGGTGTCGAGGAGGTGCACGTCGTCGCCGTCGACACCGACCAGCCCCCGGCCGGGCCGGGCGCGCGCGGCCGCCACACCTGGGTCTCGGGCGGCGCGGTGGAACGGGCCGCGAAGATGGTCCGCACCCAGCTCCTCCAGCCGCTGGCCGCGAAGTTCGGGATGTCCACCGAGCTGCTGACCATCGCCGACGGCAAGATCACCTCCTACGACGGGGTGCTCAGCACCACCGTCGCCGAGGCGCTGGAGGGCAAGGAGCTGTGGGCCACCGCCCAGTGCCGCCCCCACCCCACCGAGCCGCTGGACGACACCGGCCAGGGCGACGCCTTCGTCAGCCTGGCCTTCGCCGCGATCCGGGCCGTGGTGGACGTGGACGTGGAGCTGGGCACGATCCGGGTGGTGGAGATGGCCGTGGCCCAGGACGTGGGCCGGGTCCTCAACCCCCAGCAGCTGCGCGCCCGGATCGAGGCGGGCGTCACCCAGGGCGTCGGCGCGGCCCTCACCGAGCATCTGCGGGTCTCGCGCGGCGTGGTGCGCCACCCCGACCTGACCGCCTATCCGCTGCCGACCGCGCTGGACGCCCCGGACATCCGGATCGTGAAGCTGGTCGAGGAACGGGACGTGGTCGCGCCCTTCGGCGCTAAGTCGGTCAGCGCGGTGCCCGTGGTGGTCTCCCCGGCGGCGGTGGCGGCGGCGGTGCGCGCGGCGACCGGTCGCCCGGTCAACAGGCTGCCGATCCGCCCGCAGGCCGCGGTGGCCAACCCCTGACCTCCCGTCGGCCTCTTCCTCTCCCCGTCCGGCCGTCCTGTCCGCCGGCCCGTCCGCCCGGCCCGTCCGCCCGGCCCGTCCGCCCCGCGCGTCCGCGGGCCGGCGGCACCGGCGGTGCTCAGCTGCGGGGGCGGGGGAACAGGGAGGGGGAGGCCTGGGTGAGGCTGGCGCCGGTCTGCGCGTCGCGGCGCACCGGCTCGGGGCCGTACCAGTCCAGGCACATCACGGTCGCGTCGTCCTTCAGCTCGCCTCTGTTGGCGTCCAGGACCGCCATGGTCAGGATCTGGGTCGCCTCGCGCGGATGGAGCTCCTGGGTGTCCTTGAGCAGCGCGGGCAGATCGACGAGCCGGGAGCGGCGGTCCAGCATCCCGTCGGTGAGGATGACCAGCCGGTCGCCCGGCCGCAGCTCCATCCCCTGCACCTCGTACATGCGCTGCGGCTGGACCCCGAAGGGCAGGTTGACCCTCAGCCCGACCTCCTCCACCCGTCCGCCCCGCAGCAGCAGGGGCCAGGGGTGGCCCGCGTTGACGAGCGAGACCCGCCCGTCGCGCAGGCCCACCCGCAGCAGCAGGCCCGTCGCCATGGCGCCGCCGCTGTGGTCGACCATGGCCCGGTGGGCCCGCCGCGCCTGCTCGGCCAGGTCGCAGCCCGCGCGGCGCGCGCCCCGCAGGGCGCCGACCAGCAGGGTGGCGAGCATGGCGGCGTTCACCTCGTGGCCCATGGCGTCGGTGACGGACAGGTGCAGGGTGTCGCGGTCCAGGGCGTAGTCGAAGGTGTCGCCGCCGACGTTGCCCGCCGGCTCCAGCGCTCCGGCCACCGCGAACTGCGCGGCCTCGCACGACAGCGAGGAGGGCAGCAGATTGTGCTGGATCTCGGCCGCCAGGCTGAGCGGGGCCGTCCGCTGCCCCCACTGGTAGAGGTCGGTGAAGCGCTGGTTGGCGATGACGATGTAGGCCAGTGTGTGGGCGGCCCGGCTGATCTCCCGCAGCGTCCTGCGGTCCGGATCGGCCGGAACGCGCACCTCCAGCACACCGATGGAGTCCCCGCGGTTGGTGACCGGGGCGATCACCCGCTGCCCGCCGTCCCCGTCGACGGCCTCCGCCAGTCGCAGCCGCTGGGTGCGGATCACGTCGCCGTAGACGGTCCCGAACAGCGGGACGGTCTCCATGCTCTCGCCCGTCCCCACCTCGCCCGCCGTGCTCATCCGCACCACCGACTGCCGTGCCAGGTCGGTGATGAGGAACGACACCGAGGTCGCGCCGAAACGCCGCTTGAGTTCCCGGGCCACCACGTCGACGGACTCCACCGGCGACGCGGCCTCCGCCGCCGCCAGGATCCCCGTGTGGGTGCCCCGCTCGGTGTCGTACTCGACCGTCATCGTCAACTCCCCTCGCCGGAACGCGCTCGCTCCGGGCCGTCGTCGGCGCGCTCCGGACCTCCAACCCGGATGCCGCACCCGTCAAGGTCTGCCGCTGTGCCTCCTGGAGTCCGTATGCCCCGGCTTTCCGTTTCAGTGCGTGCGGCCGTACGGCGCGGCCCCGCGACCGGTCGTGCGGCGGGCGTACGGGCACCACCGGAGCGGGGCGAACCGCCCGGGAACACGCTCCCCGGGCCGGCGGACGGCCTCCTCCCGGGCCCCTTCCCAGGCCCCCTCCCCGGGACCTGGGTCCGAAGGACGAGCCGGTCACCGCCCTATGACAGGCGCCAGTGTCGGAGACGGGCCTTACTCTGAGCGCATGACCGCACTCGACGACGAGCTCGACGGTCCCCAGGGCGGGGACCTCGGCACAGTGGCCCCCATCACCCCCGTCCTCACCCCGGTGCCCACACCGGAGGCGGACGGCGGAGTGCTCGGCCGCACCTACCGGGCGCTGACCCTGGGCATCGTCTCCGTCGTCCTCCTCATCGCCTTCGAGGCGACGGCCGTCGGCACGGCCATGCCCGTCGCCGCCGACCGGCTCGACGGGGTGTCGCTGTACGCCTTCGCCTTCTCCGCCTACTTCACCACCAGCCTGCTGGGCATGGTCGCCGCCGGCCAGTGGTGCGACCGCAGCGGGCCGCTGGCGTCGCTGGCCGCCGGAATCGGGTCCTTCGCCGTCGGGCTGCTGCTGTCGGGCACGGCGGCGCAGATGTGGGTCTTCGTCCTCGGCCGCGCGGTGCAGGGCATCGGCGGCGGGTTGGTGATCGTCGCGCTGTACGTCACCGTCGGCCGCGCCTACCCCGAGCGGCTGCGGCCCACGGTGATGGCCGCCTTCGCGGCGTCCTGGGTGATCCCGGCCGTCGTCGGGCCGCTGATCGCCGGCACGGTCACCGAGCAGCTCGGCTGGCGCTGGGTGTTCCTGGGCATCCCCGCCCTGGTCGTCCTGCCCATAGCGGTCATGCTGCCGCCCCTGCGGCGGGCCGCCGCAGGGGCGCCGCCCGGCGGGGCGAGGCCGCTGGACCGCAGGCTGATGCGGCTGGCGGTGGCGGTGTCGCTGGGGGCCGGGCTGCTCCAGTACGCCGGCCAGGACCTGCGCTGGATCTCCCTGGCCCCGGCCGTGATCGGCGCGGCCCTGATGGTCCCGGCCGCGCTCGGACTGCTGCCGCGCGGCACGTTCCGCGCCGCGCGCGGGCTGCCGACGGTGGTGCTGATGCGCGGCATCGCGGCGGGCTCGTTCATCGTCGCGGAGAGCTTCGTTCCGCTGATGCTGGTGAGCCAGCGCGGGCTGTCGGTGACGATGGCCGGCCTCTCCCTCGCGGCGGGCGGAGCGACCTGGGCGCTGGGCTCCTTCCTCCAGTCCCGGCCGTTCGCCGAGGCGCACCGGGAGCGGCTGGTGCGGTACTGCATGGTGCTGGTGACGGCGGGGATCGCGGCCACACCGCTGGTGCTGCTGGAGTCCGTGCCGGTGTGGACGGCGGCGGTCGCGCAGGCGGCGGGCTGCTTCGGGATGGGCGTGGTGATCTCGTCCACGAGCGTGCTGCTGCTGAAGCTGTCGAAGCCGGAGGAGGCGGGCGCCAACTCCGCCGCCCTCCAGCTGAGCGACGGGCTGTCCAACATCGTGCTGCTCGCCGCCTGCGGCGCGCTCTTCGCGGGCCTGGGCGGCGGCGCGGTGTCGGTGGGGCACGGCGCGGGGGAGGCGGCGGGCGCCGCCTCGGCCTCCCACCCGGCGGCGTTCGTGGCGGTCTACCTCCCGGCGGCGGCGGTCGCCCTGGTGGGCGCCCTGGTGGCGGGGCGGCTGCGGGCGGAGAGGTGAAACCGCGTGCGCGCGGCACCGTCCCGCCCATAGCGTTGAGCCATGGAGACGAACCGCGGCACCGCAGGACGCCTTCGGACTTCCACCGGGCCGGACGAGCGCGCCTCCCGCGAGAAGGCGGTGCGCGAGACGGCCGGCCGCGAGGCCGCCAGGTGGCGTGAACTCCTGGAGCGGCTGAAGTGAGCTTCTTCCACCTCACCTCCGAAGAGGTCCTGACCGTCACCGAATACGCCTGCGACGACATGCGGGTGGCCGTGCGCGACGCCGGCCTGCTGGAATCGGCGGCGTACCGCCCCGCGGCCTCGGCGTTCGGCGAGGAGGTGTACCCGGACGTGTTCGGCAAGGCCGGGGCACTGCTCCAGGCGCTGGCGATCAACCATCCGTTCGTCGACGGCAACAAGCGGACGGCGTGGCTGTCGTGCGTGACGTTCCTGTCGCTGAACGGTGAGCGGCTGCGCCCCGACATCGACGCCGCCGAGGAACTGGTGATCGCGGTGGCGACGGGGGAACTGGACGACGCCCGGCTGATCGGCGAGCGGCTGCGCCTGCTCCGGGACACCGGCGATCTGTGACGTGGACCGCACCCCGGTCCGCTCCCCGGGATGTCACCCGGATGGCGGACCGGGTGCCCCGGTAGTCTGACGCGGTTGCCGATCGCCGACCCAGTTCAGCGGAGACCGTGACTACCACGACCACGTCCCACCACCTCTCGCCCGCGTTCCCCGGCCGCGCCCCCTGGGGCACGGCGGGCAAGCTGCGCGCCTGGCAGCAGGCCGCGATGGACTCGTACATCGAGAAGCAGCCGCGCGACTTCCTCGCCGTCGCGACCCCGGGCGCGGGAAAGACGACCTTCGCCCTCACTCTGGCCTCCTGGCTGCTGCACCACCACGTCGTGCAGCAGGTGACGGTCGTCGCGCCGACCGAGCACCTGAAGAAGCAGTGGGCCGAGGCGGCGGCGAGAGTGGGCATCAAACTGGACCCGGAGTACAGCGCGGGCCCGCTGGGCCGGGAGTACCACGGGGTGGCGGTGACGTACGCCGGTGTCGGGGTGCGCCCGATGCTGCACCGCAACCGCTGCGAGCAGCGCAAGACGCTGGTCATCCTGGACGAGATCCACCACGCCGGCGACACCCGCTCCTGGGGCGAGGCGTGCTTCGAGGCGTTCGAGCCCGCCACCCGCCGCCTGGCCCTGACCGGTACGCCCTTCCGTTCGGACACCAACCCCATCCCGTTCGTCGCCTACGCCGAGGACGGCGAGGGGATCCGCCGCTCGGTGGCCGACTACACCTACGGCTACGGCAAGGCGCTGGCCGACGGCGTCGTGCGCCCGGTGATCTTCCTGTCCTACAGCGGCAACATGCGCTGGCGCAGCAAGGCGGGCGACGAGCTGGAGGCCAGACTCGGCGAGCCGATGACCAAGGACGCCATCTCCCAGGCGTGGCGCACCGCGCTCGATCCGCGCGGCGACTGGATGCCCAGCGTGCTGCGCGCGGCCGACACCCGGCTGTCGGAGGTCCGCAAGGCGATCCCGGACGCGGGCGGGCTGGTGATCGCCGCCGACCAGGACTCGGCCCGCGCCTACGCCAAGCTGATCCGCGAGATCACCGGCAGCCCCGCGACCGTCGTGCTCTCCGACGACGCAGGCGCGTCCAAGCGGATCGAGGAGTTCAGCCAGAGCGAGGACCGCTGGATGGTCGCGGTGCGCATGGTGTCCGAGGGCGTGGACGTTCCCCGCCTGGCGGTCGGGGTGTACGCCACCACCATCTCCACGCCGCTGTTCTTCGCCCAGGCCGTCGGCCGCTTCGTGCGCTCCCGGCGGCGCGGTGAGACCGCGTCGGTCTTCCTGCCCACCATCCCCATGCTGCTGGGCTTCGCGCACGAGATGGAGGTCGAGCGCGACCACGTCCTGGACAAGCCCAAGAAGGGCGGGGGGGACGAGGACCCGTACGCGGAGGAGGCCGACCTCCTCAAGGAGGCCGAGCGGCAGCAGGACGAGGACACCGGCGAGCAGGACCAACTGCCCTTCGAGGCGCTGGAGTCGGACGCGGTCTTCGACCGGGTGATGTACGACGGCGCCGAGTTCGGGATGCAGGCCCACCCCGGCAGCGAGGAGGAGCAGGACTACCTGGGCATCCCCGGGCTGCTGGAGCCGGACCAGGTGCAGCTGCTGCTCCAGAAGCGGCAGGCGCGGCAGATCGCGCACAGCCGCCGCAAGCCGGACGCCGAGGCCGATCTGCTGGAGACGCCCGCCGAGAAGCGTCCGGTGGTCACGCACAAGGAGATGCTGGAGATGCGCCGGCAGCTCAACTCGCTGGTCGGCGCGTACTCCCACCAGAGCGGCAAGCCGCACGGCGTGATCCACACCGAGCTGCGCCGGGTCTGCGGCGGGCCGCCCACCGCCGAGGCGACGGCCGGGCAGCTCCAGCAGCGGATCGCCAAGGTGCGCGAGTGGGCCACCCGGATGCGGTGACGCCGGCGGCCGCGGACAAGGGAGCAGGAGTGAGGGACGAGGCGCGGAGGGCGCGGACCCGGTCGGGTCCGCGCCCTCCGCGTATCCCGCGCACCCCGTACCGCCCGGCGGACGCCACGAGCGCGGTCGTGCGCGTCCGTGCGCCGCGCGCATGGACGTGGGAGCGCATCCAGGTCCGCGCCGGGCCGCTGTGACCTGCTGCTGTACGCAATGCGGATAAACCATGCCAGTCGCGCCCGGATTCTGGACAGAGTCTTCCGGACGGCGGACGGGATCGCTAGGTTTCGCGTCACGCACACGCCCCGTGGCAGCGCCGCCTCGGAGCGCAGCCGGTGCGGCCCGCCAAGCGACCGGCGGCTGGCCGGGGACAGCACGCGCGCCGCCGACGGGACCGGCGGCGCATCTCCCGGGGCAAAGTCGTCGGCACACAACCGAGGAGGGGGCGTCGTGACCGCGGAGACATCTCAGACGCTCGACCGGGGACTGCGCGTCCTCAAACTGCTCGCCGACACCGACCACGGCCTGACCGTCACCGAGCTCTCCAGCAAGCTCGGGGTCAACCGGACGGTCGTCTACCGCCTGCTCGCCACACTGGAGCAGCACTCCCTGGTGCGCCGGGACCTGGGCGGCAGGGCCCGCGTCGGGCTCGGGGTGCTGCGGCTGGGACGGCAGGTCCATCCGCTGGTGCGCGAGGCCGCCCTGCCGGCGCTGCGGGCGCTGGCCGAGGACGTGGGCGCCACCGCGCACCTGACGCTGGTCGACGGCAACGAGGCCCTGGCCGTCGCGGTCGTCGAGCCGACCTGGACCGACTACCACGTCGCCTACCGCACCGGCTTCCGCCACCCGCTCGACAAGGGCGCGGCGGGGCGCGCGATCCTCGCCGGGCGCCGACCGGACCGGGATCTGGAGGACGGCTACGTCCTGACCCGCGGCGAGTTGGAGGCCGGGGCCTGCGGCGCCGCGGCACCGCTGCTGGGGGTCAACGGCATCGAGGGCAGCGTCGGCGTGGTGATGCTGTCGGAGTCGGTGCCGCAGAAGGTGGGGCCCCGCGTGGTGCAGGCGGCGCAGGAGGTCGCCGACTTCCTCCGCTAGGCCCGGCCCCGGGGCGCCGGAACCGCCCGGCCGCACCGCCCGGCCGACGCACGCGGAGCGGCGGTGAACTAGATTCACCTCCATGCCGGCTCTGTCCTCCCGTACCCAGGCCCTCGCGATCTGCGGGACGCTCGTCGCGGCGCTGCTCGCGGTCGCCGCGCTCGTCCCGCTGCCGTTCTCGGTCGCCCAGCCCGGGGTCACCGCGGACGTCCTGGGCGAGTACCGGGGCAGGCAGGTCATCACCGTCGACGGGGCCGGCGATCCCGGCGGCGGCGACCCCGGGGCGGGCGAGTCGGAGGGCCGGCTGCTGGCGACCACCATCGCGGCGACGGCGCCGGACACGACCGTGCGGCTGGCCGACGTGGTGGACGCCTGGTTCGACACCGACCGCGCGGTGATGCCGCGCGACTCGGTCTACCCGGTCGGCGACGACGCCGAGGAGATCGAGGAGCACACCACCGCCCAGATGGAGCAGTCGCAGGCGGAGGCGGTGACGGCCGCGCTGCGCCAACTGGGCATGTCCGAGGACGAGGTGGAGGTGGAGCTGCGGCTCGCGGACGTCGGCGGTCCCAGCGCCGGGCTGGTGTTCGCCCTCGGAGTCGTCGACGAGATCGACGACGGCGACCTCACCGGCGGCCGTACGATCGCCGGCACCGGCACCATCACCGCACGCGGCGAGGTCGGGCCGGTCGGCGGCGTCCCGCTCAAGACCCAGGCGGCGGCGCGCGACGGCGCCACCGTCTTCCTGGTCCCCGAGGCGGAGTGCGACGACGCGCGGACCGAACTCCCCGAGGATCTGCGCCTGGTGCCCGTCACCACCCTGGAGGGCGCGCTGAACGCGCTGAGGGCGCTGCGGGACGGCGGCCACGTACCGGGCTGCTGAGTCCGGGGAGCCGGCGCGAAGCCCCTCCCACCCGCGCGGGCGGAACCCGCCGCGGACGCCGTCGGCCTGCGAAGATTCCGCCCGAACCGGGACGGTGAGCGCCGTGCGCGGGGAGCCGCGGTGACGGTGTGCGGAGCCGGCGTGGAGATTCCCCCGGCGATCTTGTTCCTTACTCGTTGGTAAGTGACCCTCCTCACGGCGGGAGCGCGGAGGACGGCCCGCCGGTCTGCGGGCTCGCGCAGGCCTTTCCCGACGACGAGGAGGATCCCGCGTGAAGGCAGTGAGGAGAACGGCCCGCAGCCGTACGGGAGTGGGCCTGGCCGCGGCCGTGGTCGCCGCGGCCCTGGGGCTCGGCTCCGCGGCGCCGGCCGGCGCCGCGCAGCAGTCCCGGCAGGAGACCGGCTACATGGTCATACTCAAGGGCGCGCCGGGCGCCCTGACCCCGACCTCCGCGAAGGACCGGAACAAGGACCTGGCCGAGCGCTACGGAGCCGCGCTCGGCCGCACCTTCACCACCGTGCTCAACGGCTTCTCGGCCCGGATGACCCCGGCCGAGGCCGCGCGCCTGGCGGACGACCCCTCCGTCGCCTCCGTGGCCCCGGACCGCAAGGTGACCATCGCCTCCACCCAGACCGATCCGCCCTCCTGGGGCCTGGACCGCATCGACCAGCCCGACCTGCCGCTCGACGAGGTCTACGACCACCCGGACGCGGCCGGCCGCGGGGTCACCGCGTACGTCATCGACACCGGCGTCCGCATCAGCCACGCCGACTTCGGCGGGCGTGCCTCCTACGGCTACGACGCCGTCGACGGCGACACCACCGCCGGCGACGGCCACGGGCACGGCACCCACGTGGCGGGCACCCTGGCCGGATCCTCCTACGGCGTGGCCAAGGACGCCGACATCGTCGCCGTCCGCGTCCTGGACGACAGCGGCGCCGGCACCACCTCACAGGTCGTGGCGGGAATCGAGTGGGTGACCGAGAACGCGCGCAAGCCGGCGGTGGCGAACATGAGCCTCGGCGGCCTGATCGACCCCGCGATCGACACCGCCGTGCGCAACTCCATCGCCTCCGGCGTCACCTACGCCGTCGCGGCGGGCAACTCCAGCGCGCCGGTGTTCCTGCACTCGCCCGCCCGGGTCTCCGAGGCCATCACCGTGGGCGCCACCGACAGCGGCGACGCGATGGCGGCCTACTCCAACTACGGCCTGGGCGTGGACATCCTGGCCCCCGGCTCCTCGATCACCTCCGCCTGGAACACCGGGGACTCGGCGGCCAACACCATCTCCGGCACCTCGATGGCCACCCCGCACGTGGCCGGCGCCGCCGCGCTCCACCTCGCCGAGAACCCCTCGGCCACCCCGGCCCAGGTCTCGGACGCGCTGGTCTCGGCCGCGGCCCGCGACAGGGTCAGCGGCAACCTGCTCTCCCCCGACCGGCTCCTGCAGGTCGCGGACTGACGGGGCGCCACCTCCTCGCGGGGCCGGCCCGCACC
>NZ_JAKMAY010000250.1:0-8601 GCF_022015835.1 Streptomyces sp. ICN903
CCGCCCCGGCCCCGCCGCCGGTGGCTGCGCTGGGCCGCGCTGGGCGCGTCGCTCGCCGTACTCGCGGCGGGCGGCGCGGCCTGGGCCCTCTACAACAGGCTCGACGGCAACATCCGCACCGACACGGAGGCCGTCGACCAGCTGCGGCGCTTCGACCGGGAGCGTCCCGCCGCGGTCGTGCACGAGGCGAAGAACATCCTGCTCATCGGCTCCGACGACCGCAGCGGCGACAACGGCAGGTACGGGCGGGACAGCGGCACCCAGCGCTCCGACACCACGATCCTGCTCCACCTGTCCGCCGACCGCTCCAGCGCCACCGGGGTGTCGATACCGCGCGACCTGATGGTGGACATACCCGAGTGCCCCGGGCCCGACGGCACGAAATCCGGGCCGCTGTTCGCGCAGTTCAACTGGGCCTACGAGATGGGCGGGGCGGCCTGCACGATCCGCACCGTCGAGAACCTGACCGGCATCCGCGTGGACCACCACCTGATCGTGGACTTCACCGGCTTCGAGAAGCTGGTGGACGCGGTCGGCGGCGTCGAGGTGTGCCTGGCCGAGCCCGTGAACGACCCCGAGGCGCACCTCGTCCTGGACGCCGGACCCCAGCGGCTCGACGGCGAACAGGCCCTCGGCTACGTGCGCGCCCGCAAGGGCATCGGCGACGGCAGCGACACCCAGCGGATGGAGCGGCAGCAGGAGTTCCTGGCCGCCATGCTGAGCCAGGTGCGCGACGACGGGCTCCTGACCGACCCGGCCGAGCTCTACCGGGTGCTGGACGCGGTGACGTCGTCGCTCACGGCCGACCCCGGACTGGACTCGCTCCCGGAGCTGTACGACCTGGTCAGCGGCGTCCGCGGCATACCCGAGGAGCGGGTGCGGTTCATGACCGTGCCGCGGCGGCCGTACACCTACAACCCCAACCGCGACGAGCTGGTGCAGCCGGACGCGGACCTGCTGTTCGAGGCGCTGCGCGAGGACCGGCCGGTGCCGGAGGAAGGGCTGCCGCCTTCCGGATCCCCCTCCGCCGGACCGTCAGGCGGGCCGTCCGCCGGGGCCGGGATCCCCGCGTCGGACGCCGGGACCGGGGCTCCGGAGCCGAGCGGCCCGTCCGCCGGTTCGCCCACCGGTTCCCCGTCCGGTTCCCCGTCCGCCGGGGAGTCCTCGGACAGCGCCGCCGAGAGCCTGTGCGGATGAGCGCGGGTGCGTCGGAACGCGGGAGAACGCGAGAGAAACAGCACAGGGAACCGCTCGAGGGATTGGAATGGAATGTCTGTTTGAGGAAGAAAGTAACCTGCCTGCAGGGGTGCTTGACACCGGGCCGCGGCAGATAGTGTGAGCAATCCGGTGCGCTCGCCCATGAACGCTGCGCACCGCTGGAGACCGACCGAGCGCCTTGATGCCTGGCAGGGAAGGCGCTGCGTGGCACGACGGAGGACTCAGGCAACCGTGGACGCGCAAAGCCGTGGGCGGGCGGGTGACATCGATCCCGCAGACCAGTGGGTGTTCGACCCGGAGACGGGCGACTACAAGCTGCGACCGTCGACCCCCGCTGCGCGACCGTCCCCCTCCCCCCGCCCGTCCTCGCCGTCCGGCGGGGCCGCACCCCGCGCCGGCCGGCGGTCGGCCACGCCGCACGGCGAGGTGCCCCGGCAGCGCAGGCGGCGTCCGGAGGGCGACGGCAGGCCGGAGGACGGCGCGGGAAACGGTGCGGCGGCCGGCGGGAAGCCGGCCGGACGGGCCGCGGCGCGCAAGGCGGCCGGCGGCCGCGCGGCCGCGCGGCAGGCCGCGGGCGGCAGGGCGGCCTCACGGCGCAAGGCCAGGCCGAAGAAGTCCACGAAGAAGAAGGTGCTGCTGTGGACGGGCGGCGTGACGGCCTTCCTGTTCACCGGCACCGCCGTCGCCGTCTACCTCGCCTACGAGCACTTCAACGGCAACATCGACACCGTCGACGTCGGTGACGCCGCCGAGGGCGGCTTCGGCAGCGACGGCCCGCTCAACATCCTGCTGATCGGCACCGACAAGCGCACCGGCGAGGGCAACGAGGGCTACGGCGACAACGACAGCCCGGGCCACGCCGACACCACGTTCCTCTTCCACGTCTCGGCGGACCGCACCAACGCGACCGTGATGAGCATCCCCCGGGACCTGAGGACCGACATCCCCGACTGCCCCACCAAGCAGGAGGACGGCACCACCAAGGTCATCCCGGGCGAGCAGAACGCCCGGTTCAACGTCAGCCTCGGCCAGGCGGGCCGGGACCCGGGCTGCACCATGCGCACCGTCAAGAAGCTGACGGGGCTGGACGTCCACCACTTCATGATGGCGGACTTCAACGCCGTCAAGACCCTGACCACCGCCGTCGGCGGTGTCCCGGTCTGCCTGGAGAAACCGGTCGACGACCCCAAGTCCCACCTCAAACTCCCCGCCGGCGAGAGCGTCGTCGAGGGTGAGCAGGCGCTGGCCTTCGTCCGCACCCGCGGCAGTTTCGGGAACAAGGGCGACCTGGACCGCATCAAGGTCCAGCAGCAGTTCCTGAGCTCGATGATCCGCCAGTTCAAGTCGAACGACACCCTCACCGACCCGGGCAAGCTGTGGGACCTGGCGGAAGCGGCCACCAACGCGCTCACCGTCGACACCGGCATAGGCACCATCAAGAAGCTGAGCGACCTGGGCAGGGAGCTCAGCGGCATCAAGACCAAGAACATCTCCTTCCTGACGGTCCCGGTCAAGGACAACCCCGCGGAGAAGATCAGGGCCACGGTCGTCCTCGAGCAGCCCAAGGCCGCCCAGGTCTTCGCGATGCTGCGCGAGGACGTCTCCTTCACCGAGGTGGAGAAGAAGGAGAAGGCCGCCAAGGACAAGGCCAAGAAGGAGCAGGAGGCGCTGCTCAAGGGCGAGCGGGCCGCGGCCTCCGACGTACGCGTGGAGATCCTCAACGGCGGGGAGATCGCCGGGGCCGCGCAGACGACGCTCACCTGGCTGCAGAACACCCAGAGCGTGCTGAAGTCCAGCAACGGCGGCAACGCGCCCGAGCAGCTCGACAAAACGACCCTGGAGTACGGGCCCAACCAGGCCGACCAGGCCCGCAAGCTCGCCGACATCATGGGGCTGCCCGCCTCGGCCCTGAAGCCCGGCTCCGTGGACGCCGGGCCGATGGAACCGATGGTGCTGACGCTCGGCGCCGACTTCAAGGAGGCCGGCGTCCCCATCGCCGCCCCGGCGAAGGCTCCGGAGGACCTCGGGAAAGTGGAAGCCGACGAGAAGATATGCGCCAAGTGATTCCCGCGCGCCGCTTCCGCGCACGGGCCGAGTCGTAGGGAGAGGGCCCGTTGGGGCAGCGCACCGCAGGGGGGAAGGACGCACACGAACGCGCCCCTCGGCCGGAGGACTTCGGCTGGAACGACAGCATGTACGACGAGCCGGACGCATCCGGGGAACCGGAGGGGTCCGTGAGGTCCGGACAGAGCCGGGAAGGCGGGGAGAGCGGGGCCGGCGGCCCCGGGGGCACGGCGCCCGCGTCCGGCGGTCCGGGCCACCGCGCCGGCGGCCCGAAGCGGCCGGCCGGCCGCGGCAGGCGGGTGCTGCGCTGGACGGCGCTCTCCCTGTCCGTGCTGATACTCGGCACGGCGGGCGCCGGCTACCTCTACTACGAGCACCTCAACGGCAACCTCACCAGGAAGCCCCTCACCCTCGGCGACAACCAGCTCAAGCACCGGCAGAACGCGGAGGGCCGCACCCCCCTCAACATCCTGCTGCTGGGTTCCGACAGCCGTAACTCCGAGCGGAACCTCGAACTCGGCGGCTCCCGGGACGACGTGGGGCGCAAGCCGCTGGCCGACGTCCAGATGCTGCTGCACCTCTCGGCCGACCGCGACAGCATCTCGGTGCTCAGCATCCCCCGGGACACCAAGGTGACCATCCCCGAGTGCACCGACCCCGAGGACGGCACGGTCCACCCGCAGAGCACCGGAAAGATCAACTCAAGCCTCCAGTACGGCGGTCCGGGCTGCACCGTCGCCACCTGGATGGAGCTGACCGGCATACCCGTCGACCACTTCATGATGATCGACTTCGCGGGTGTGGTGGACATGGCCGACGCGGTGGGCGGCGTCCCGGTCTGCGTGGACGCCAACGTCCACGACCGGAGGTCCGGTCTGCGCCTGGAGGAGGGCGAGACCACCATCCGCGGCGAGCAGGCCCTGCAGTGGCTGCGCACCCGGCACGGTTTCGGGGACGGCACGGACATCGGCCGGGCCCGGGCCCAGCACATGTACATGAACTCGATGGTGCGCCAGCTCAAGGCGGGCACCAAGCTCACCGACCCGGGCAAGCTCAGGTCGCTCGCCGAGGCCGCCACCAAGGCGCTCACCGTCGACGACGGCATCGAGGGCGTCAAGGACCTCTACGACCTGGGCAACGAACTCAAGCAGGTCCCCACCGAGCGGATCACCATGGTCACCATGCCGTGGGAGTACTCCGACGGCGGCAGCTACGTGGTGCCCAAGCCCGGCGACGCCGAGAAGGTCTTCTCCCTCATCCGGGACGACATCGCCCTCGACGGCAAGGACGAGCCCAAGAAGGAGAAGAAGACCTCCGACCCCGCCGCTCCGGCCGGCGAGATCCCGGTGCAGGTCCGCAACGGCACCCGCACCGTCACCCTCGGACCCGTCAACGGCCGCGCGGGAGCCATCGCCGAGGAGCTGCGGCGGCTCGGCTTCGACCAGGCCGAAACCGACCCGGAGGAGGCCCCCCAGGCCGACAGCACCGTGTCGTACCCGAGCGAGGACCTGCGCGGCGACGCCCTGGCCGTGGCCGAGGCCCTGGGCCTGCCCGAGCGCTCCGCACGCCAGTCCGCCGGAGTCGAGCAGGTCACCGTGGTGATCGGCGCCGACTGGCGGGAGGGGAACGCCTATCCCGGGCAGCCCGCCACCGAGGAGGACGACGAGCGCGGCGCCCCCGAGAGCGCGAACGCGCTCAACGGCGACGAGGAGAAGTGCATGAACGTCAACCCCGCCCACACCTGGTGACCCGGTGACCCGGTGCCCCCTTCGGGGCGGGGGCGGACGGGCGTACGGGAACGGGCCGCACCTCCTGGGGACGGGGGCGCGGCCCGCGGTGTGCGGGGCGGGCCCAGGTCAGCCGCCGGCCGTCACCGGCTCCCGGCGGCTGGCCTTCACCTTCTCCGCCAGCTTCCGAGGACTCGTCAGGAAGCCCCAGCCCCAGGACATGTGCATGGTGGCCAGCGCCAGCGGGATGCGCACCCGCGCCCCGAACGGCAGCCCCCTTCCCGCCGGGACCGAACCCGCGGTGATGGCCGCCAGGTAGCCGCCCGGGACGACCAGGGCCCACGGCGTGACCAGCGCGCCCGCCACCAGTCCCGCCCCGATGGCCAGTACGGCCGCCGGCGGCGCCAGGTAGCGCAGGTTGATCGAACCCGAGTGGTAGCGGGCCACCACATGACGCCAGCGGCCGTAGTTGCGGTACTGCTTGGCCAGCGCGCGGACGCTGGGCCGGGGGCGGTAGGAGACCAGCAGCTCGGGCGAGAACCAGATCAGCCCGCCGTCCTGGCGGATGCGGAAGTTCAGCTCCCAGTCCTGCGCCCGGATGAACTCCTCGTTGTAGCCGCCCTGCCGCTCCAGCACCTCGCGGCGGAAGACGCCCAGGTAGACCGTCTCGGCCTCGCCCGCCTCGCCACCGGTGTGGAAGGCCGCGTTCCCCACCCCGATCCTGGAGGTCATGGCGGCGGCCACGGCCTTCTCCCAGTCGTTCTCGCCCTCGGCGTGCATGATGCCGCCGACGTTGGCCGCGCCGGTCTCCTCCAGCAGCCGCACGGCGGTCGCGATGTAGTTCGGCGAGAGCATCCCGTGCCCGTCCACCCGCACCACGACCGGGTGGCGGGAGGCCGCGATGGCCGCGTTGAGACCGGCGGGGGTGCGGCCGGTGGGGTTGGGCACGGTGCGCACCCGCGGGTCCTCGCGGACCAGCTCGGCGGCGATGGCGTCGGTGCGGTCCTCGGAGGGACCGAGCGCGATCACGACCTCCAGCTCGCCGGCGTAGTCCTGCTCCAGGATGTGCCGCACCGAGCTGCGCAGATGACGCTCCTCGTTGAGCACCGGCATGATCACGGAGACCGCGGGCGGCGCCGCGGCCGGGGAGGTGGGTTCGACAGGAGAGCTCACCGGGTCACGGTACCGCGATCGGGTGACGCGCTCGCACGGCAGCCGGGTGGCCGCGGGCGGCGGGCGGCGTGGGACCGGTGGTCCGTAGATCGTATGGGCCTATGTTGGCCGCTTCCTGGCCCCCACCGCCACGGAGGTGCTTCCCCGATGCCCGCACGGTCCCGTCAGCGCGGTCGCCACGCCCGTCCCCGGCCGAAGCGGCGGGGCCTGTCCCGCTGGGGCTTCCGGGCGGCCACCGCCGTCTCGGCGATGGTGCTGATGGCCGGCGGCATCGGCCACGCACTGGTCTCCGGGCTGGACGGCCGGCTGGAGCGGGTGGACCCCTTCCACGGGCTCAGCCACCGCCCCCGGAGCGGCGACGGCCTCAACTTCCTGGTCGTCGGCACCGACGGGCGCGACACCGTCACCGAGGAGGAGCGGCAGCGGTACTCCCTCGGCGGGACCCCGTGCAACTGCACCGACACGCTCATGCTGGTGCACCTGTCCGCCGACCGCGACCGGGCCAGCGTGGTGAGCATCCCCCGCGACTCGTACACCGAGTTCCCCCCGTACACCGACCCCGCCACCGGCGAGCTCCGCACCGGCCGCACCGGGAAGATCAACGCCGCCTACTCGCTCGGCGGTCCACATCTGACCGTCCGCACCGTCGAGAAGATGACGGGGGTACGCGTCGACCACTACCTGGAAGTCGACTTCACCAGCTTCATGCGGACCGTCGACGCCCTGGGCGGCGTCCCGGTGTGCACCACCCGGCCGCTGACCGACAGCCGCAGCGGGCTCGACCTGCCCGCCGGCACCACCCGGCTCGACGGCGGGCAGGCCCTGCAGTACGTCCGTGCCCGGCAGGTCGACGCCGAGGGAGACCTCGGCCGCATCAAGCGCCAGCAGCGCTTCCTGGCCTCCGTGATCGACGAGGCGACCGGGAACGGCGTGCTGACCGACCCCGTCCGGCTGCGCCGGGTCGCCTCGGCGCTCCTGGGGTCGGTGCGCGCCGACCGGGACTTCGGCGCCCGCGAACTACTGGCCCTGGGGCGGGCGATGCGCGACTTCACCGCGGCCTCCTCGGAGTTCGCCTCGGTGCCCCTGGAGGACCCCGACCACAGCGTGCCCGGCATCGGTTCCACCGTGACCTGGGACGAGGAGAAGGCCGGGAAGATGTTCGCGGCGCTGCGCCTGGACCGGCCGCTGTCGCCCGGCACCGCGGCGGGCGCGAAAGCGGAAGACGGCACCGAGCGGCACGGCACGGGGCGTGCCGCGGGACACGGAACGGGGCGCGACGGCAAGAACCTCGACGAGGAGCCGGGCGCCGCGGCGCGTCCGTCCGGCCCCCTCCCGGTCGGGGTGGACCCGGGGAAGATCCGGGTGCAGATCGAGAACGGCACGCCGATCGCCGCCCTCGGAGCGCGGGTGGACCGCGAGCTGCGCGCCACCGGCTTCGACACCACCGGCACCCCGCGCGGCGCGGAGAAGCAGGACGTACGGCACACGGTCATCCGCCACGACCCCGAGTGGGACCGCTCGGCGCGCACCCTGGCCACCGCGCTGCCCGGAGCGAAGCTGGAGGAGGTCAAGGGGCAGGGACGGGTGATGGAGGTCGTACTGGGCTCCGGCCACCGCGGGGTGCTGCGGGTGCGCCACACTCCCGAGTCCTCCGCCGCTCCGGCGCCGAAGGCGAAGGAGGCGGAGGAGGCGGAGGAGTCCGCGCGCCCGGAGGGCGGGGGCGGGAAAGCGGTCACGGGCGACGAGGCCGTCTGCCCGTGACCGCGGGAGCGGACCGTACGGCCCTCAGTCCTCCGTCATGCCCTCGGCCGCCCGCCGGTCGCGCAGCTCCTTGATGGCGCGGCGCCGGGCGAGCCGGTGCGTACGCCGGATCTGCGCCTCCTGCCAGCGCCGCTTGTCGCGCTCGGACTCGGGGACCACCGGCGGTACGGGCCGCGGCCGGCCGTTCTCGTCGACCGCGGTGAACACCAGGTAGGCGGAGGCGACCTGGGTGGCGGGCGTGGACTCGTTCCACCGCTCGGCCAGCACCCGCACGCCGACCTCCATCGAGGACCGGCCGGTCCAGTTCACCTGGGCCTTCACATGCACCAGATCGCCCACCCGGACCGGCTCCAGGAAGACCATCTCGTCCATCGACGCCGTGACCGCCGGACCTCCGGAGTGCCGCCCGGCGACCGCGCCCGCCGCGTCGTCGACCAGCTTCATGATCACACCGCCGTGGACGGTGCCGAGGAGGTTGGTGTCGTTCCCCGTCATGATGTGGGACAGGGTGGTGCGGGACGCCGCGGTGGGCTTGCCCGGCAGTTCGTGCGAGGTGGCCTGGGCCTGAGTGGTCATGCTTCCACCCTAAGCCGCCCGTCCCGGGCGGAACGGCACGGCCCGGTGTGATCCCGCACGCCCCGCACGCCCCCTCGTACCC
>NZ_JAKMAY010000251.1:0-8576 GCF_022015835.1 Streptomyces sp. ICN903
GGCCCCGCCCCCGCACCCACCGCCGCAGTGCCCCTGCGGCCCAGCGCCGCCGGCGCCTCGGCCGCCCGCGACGCCGCACGCGCCGCCGGAGGGAGGCGCCGGCCCCGGACGGCGGAACGGACCGTACACGTTCGGATCGGCCGGCTGGAAGTCAGCGCCGCACCCCCGGCCGCGGGCCCCACCGGCACGGACCGGCCGCAGCGGCCGGCGCGGCCCGTACCCGCGCTGAGCCTCGCGGACTACCTGGCCGGCAGCGAGCGGAGGGACTGAGGAGATGAGCAACGCACTCGCCATCGCCACGGTCACACAGGCACTCGCCCTGCTGATCGAACACAATCTGCAGCCCGAGATCGACATGCAGGTCGCGGTGAAGACCGAACGGCCACCGGCGGAGGCCACCGACGACGCCACCATCACCGTCTTCCTCTACCAGGTCACCCCGAACGCCTCCCGGCGCAACGACGACCTGCCCACCCGCGCCCCGGACGGCACCCTGCTCAAGCGCCCGGCGGCGGCCCTGGACCTGCACTACCTGATCAGCGCCTACGGCAACGAGGCGGAACTGGTCGGACAGCGGCTCATCGGCTGCGTGGTACGCACCCTGCACGAGTTCCCGGTGCTGCCGGGGGAGCTGATCGAGGAGGCCGCGCAGCGGCCGTACCTGGCGGGCAGCGACCTGGCGGAAGCCGTCCAGAGGGTGCGCTTCACACCGACCCTGATGGACATCGACGAGACCTCCAGGCTGTGGGGGATGCTCCACCAGACGCCGTACTCGCTGTCGGTCGCCTACCAGGCGGCCCTGGTACTGATCGAGGGCCGCGAACAGCCCGTCGTGCCCCGGCCGGTCCAGCGGCACACGGTGCGCGCGCTGCCCTTCGGAGCCCCGGGCGCGCCGGAGCCCCCGAGACGGCCGGGCACCGGCACCGCCGACCCCGCCGCCACCGCCGTACCGGCGGAACGCGCGTCCGGGACGGCCGCCCGGAAGGTGGCGGCCCGGGCGAGCCGCGCGAACGGCATGGCCGCCAGGCCCACCGCGCCCACGTCGCAGGCGGGGACGGAGAGCGAGCCGGAGACGGCGGAGCCCGGCAGGAAGACATCACCCAGGAAGACGCCCGCCAAGAAGACCGCCGGCAAGCGGCGCGCCGCGGCCAGGACCGCCGCGCCCCGGCCCCGTACGCGCAAGCAGCCCGGCACCGGCTCCACACGCGGAGGCGGGAGCGCGCCGGCAGGCAGGGACGACGGCGCCACGAACGACCAGGAGGGCTGAGGCGAGGTGACGACGACGGGGGCGGACAGGCACACGGACGGCACCGCCGACGGGACGGGCGCTGCCCAGGGCCCGGCGCTGGCCGCAGCCATACGCGCCGTCCTGGACCGCCTCGACGCCCACGCCGCCCGTGCCCGAGGGGGCGGCGCGGACACCGACACCCCCGAACCGGCCGGCACCTCCGAACCGGTTGGCACCCCCGAACCGGCCGGCGCCTCGGAACCCGCCGCGCTCGACGCGCTCGTCCGCTGCTTCGGACTGACGCCCTTCGAACGCGAGATCGTCCTGCTGCTGGCCGCCGCCGAACTGGAGCCCACCACCGGCAGCCGCTGCGCCGCCGCGAGCGACGACCCCGGGCGCGCCCACCCCACCTTCTCCCTCGCGCTCGCCGCCCTCGGCGAGCCCCACTGGAGCGCCCTCACCCCCGTCGCACCGCTGCGCCGCTGGCGCCTGGTCGAACTCGACGACGAGACCCGGCTGACCACCACCCGGATCCGTCTGGACGAACGCATCCTGCACTTCCTCCTCGGATCCCCGTACCTCGACGCGCGGCTGCACGGCATGCTCACCCGCGCCCCCGCACCCGACGGGCTGCCGCCCTCCTTCGAGCACGCCGCGGGCCGCGTCGCCGCGGCCTGGGCCGGGGCCGGCCCAGGCACGCCGCCGAGAGTGGAACTCACCGGCGGCGACCGGCACAGCCGCCACGACATCGCCGCGACCGCGGCCCGCAGCTGCGGACTCGGCCTCTACACCCTGAACGCCGAGGACCTGCCCACCGACCACACCGAACGCGACCGGCTCGCCCGGCTGTGGCAGCGCGAGGCGATCCTGCTGCCCGCCGCCCTGCTGCTGGAGGCGGGCGGGCCGGACCGCGAACAGGATGCCGCGGTCGACGCGTTCACCGCCTCCGCCGCCGTACCGCTTGCCGTCTCCAGCCCCGATCCGAGACGGACGGAGCGGACGCGCGCCGAGCGCGTCACCGTGCCGGCACTGGGGGAGGAGGAGCAACTCGGCCTGTGGGCCGACGCCCTCGCCGGAATGCCGCGGATCGGAGAAGGACGACTGCGCGGCCTGGTCGCACAGTTCGCGCTGCCGCCGCACATCATCCGCTCCGCCGCCGCGTCCGTACGCCGACAGGCCGGAGAAGCCGGGAACGGCGGGGCGGCCGGGCCGGGGGCGGACGTCTGCGAGCTGGCCTGGCGGGCCGGGCTCGCCGAGGCCCGCATCGGTCTGGACGAACTGGGCCGCCGCGTCGAGCCGGAGGCGGACTGGGACGATCTGGTACTGCCCGAGCGTCAGTCGCGCGTCCTGCGCGAGATCGTCGCCCATGTACGGCAGCGGGGCACCGTGCACCAGGAGTGGGGCTTCGCCCGCACCCTGCGCCGGGGCCTGGGGGTCACGGCGCTGTTCGCGGGCGGCTCCGGCACCGGCAAGACCCTGGCCGCCGAGGTGATGGCCCGCGAGCTGGGGCTCGACCTGTTCGTCGTCGACCTCTCCCAGGTCGTCTCCAAGTACATCGGCGAGACCGAGAAGAACCTGCGCCGAGTCTTCGACGCCGCCGAACGCGGCGGCGCACTGCTGCTGTTCGACGAGGCCGACGCCCTCTTCGGCAAACGCAGCGAGGTCAAGGACAGCCACGACCGCTACGCCAACCTCGAGGTCTCCTACCTGCTGATGCGGATGGAGGCCTACCGGGGTCTGGCGGTCCTCACCACCAACATGAAGAAGGCACTCGACACCGCCTTCATGCGCCGCATCCGCTTCGTCGTCGACTTCCCCTTCCCCGGAGAGGCCGAACGGGCCGAGATCTGGCGCCGGGTGCTGCCCGACAGGGCCCCGGCCAAGGACATCGACCCCGAACTGCTGGCGAGGCTGACGGTCGCGGGCGGCTCGATCCGCAACATCGCCCTCTCCGCCGCCTTCCTGGCAGCCGAGGAGGGGGACGTACTGCGGATGCGCCACATGCTCGCCGCCGCACGCACCGAGTACCTGAAACTGGAGCGCTCCCTGACGCCCTCGGAGGTCCGCGGATGGGTGTGAACGAGACGCCGCGCGAGGCCGTGCGCGGTACGGCACACGACACGGCGGTCCGGGTGGACATCGGCGAGCTGGTGCTCGACGGCTTCGACGCGAGGGTGGACCCCGAACGAGTGACGGCGGCGTTCGAGGCGGAGCTGACCCGGCTGGTACGGGAGCGCGGCGTACCGCTGGCGGCGGACGGCGAAGGACGCGCACTGGAGGCGCTGTCGGGCCTGCCGCCCCTGCCCGCCACCACCTCGCCGTCCCGCCTCGGCGAGGCACTGGCGCGCGCGGTGCACGCGGGCCTGTCGGGACATGGCGAGAGCGGTCCCGGCGCGGGGAGGAGGCGCCGATGAGCTCACGCACCGCGTCACAGGAGCCCCGCTCGCCGCAGGACGCCAGACGCCGCAGGCGCGGAAAGCGCGCGGCCAGGTCCCCGGTGCCCGAGCCCAAGGAGATCGTCAGCGGCGCCGGCCGGCCGCTCGACGCGAGCGTCCGCCGCGAGCTGGAGGAGCGGCTCGGCCACGACCTGGGCCGCGTGCGCCTGCACACCGACCGGGACGCCGCCGCCCTCACCACCCTGCTCGGCGCGGACGCCGTCGCCGTCGGCCAGGACATCTTCTTCAGCGAGGGCGCGTACCGTCCGGGCACCGCCGACGGCATGCGCCTGCTCGCCCACGAACTGCTCCACACCGTCCAGAACCCCGACGGCCTCGGCTCGCTGCGCGCCGGCCGCGACCTGGGCGCGGTGAGCCTGCCGCAGCAGACGGTGGAGCGCGAGGCGGAGACGGCGGCGCAGGACGCGGCCCGCGACGGCGGAGCGGGCGGCCCGGCGGCCGAGCGCGTCGAGGAGGGCCGGGCCACCCCGGGCTGGCTGCGCTACGCCACGGTCGACGCCGACCAGCGGCGCATGGAGCAACTGGATCCGGCGATGCTGCTCGACCGTCTGACCAACGGCGTGCTGCGCTCGCTGCGCGGCGACCCGCAGGACCGCTCCAAACGCGTGCGCATACAACTCGCCCGCTTCTCCCCCGAGATGCAGGACGCCGTTCTCGACCGGCTGGAATCACGCCTGCTCTCCTCGGAGTTCGACAGGCTGATCGAGCTGGTCGAGGAGACCGAGGACGAGGGCACACTCGAACCGGAGGCGCTCGGCGCCCCCGAGACCGTTCCGGACACGACCGAACTGCTGGAGGACGAGCGGGAGGAAGCCGAAGCCGCCGACCGGAGACAGCAGGCCGAGGACGAGCGGTCCAGCGACCACCGGAGCGGCGAGCAGCGGGCGGACGAGGAGCGCCAGGACCCCGAAGGGACTGCCGGGCAGGAGGAGAAAGGGGAGTCCGCACCGGAACGGCCGGACCGGCGACGGCACGGACATGGCGGCACAGGCGCGGTTCGCCCGGGCGCACGGCGGCCCGCCGGGAGCTCCGGGAGTTCGGAGAAGTCCGGCGGAGGCACGGGAGCAGCGAGGACGAGCGGCGATCGTGCCACGGCCCCGGGCGGCGGAGCCGCCCAGCCCCGGCAGCAGGGCGACAGCGGTACGGGCGGCCGCTCCGAGGAGCCCGGAGTCGGCGGCACCCCCGCGGCGAGCAAGGAGGAGTCCGCGGCCAGGCACCGGCCCGGAGCCGTGGAACCCCTGATCGCGGGGCAGCAACCGGGCCAGGCGGACAAGCGGGACACGCGCGAGGGCAAGCGGGCCGGAGTCGAGCCAGGCCCCCTGCTGAGGACGGCCGACCCGGGCGACCGCAGCACCCTGGAAGGGAAGCGACCCCAGGACGAGCCGGCGCTCGCACAGGACGAGCCGATCAGTCTGGAGCCCGGCCCGAGCGGTGAACCCGGAGCGCTCGAAGGACTCGAGGACGAGCGGGCCGCCGACCGGGACAGCGCGTGGAACGTGGAACTCGGACCCGAGGACTTCCTCCCCGCCACCGACCTCGACGTCTCCGGCGTACCGACCGCCGACGAGATCGCGCCCGGTTCGGACACCGGCGGACGGATGCCGAGCTTCCCCGAACCGCCCGCCACCAGGGCCGAACAGGTGCGGGCCAGGCGGGACGAGGAGGACGCGGAGGAGGCCGCGTCCGAAGACACCGGGCTCGCCGAACCGCTGCCCGCCGACAGCGGCGCGTCCGTCCCCCCGGCCAACGGTGCCGAAGCCGGCGACCGTACGGGACGTGACCTCGGCACCGGAACGCCGGGTCGGCAGGAGGCCGACCTGCGGCCTTCTTCCCCCGGCACCGCCGAAGAGCGTACCGACGCCCCTGAGCCGAAGCCCGACCCCACGGCTCCCGAAGGCCCGCAACAGCGGGAGGAACGACAACCCGAACCGGAGAAGGGGCCGGACCCCGAGCCGGCCGGTACGGGGGCCTCGAAGGAGGAAGCGACGGAGTCCGGAACCTCTGGTTCCTCCACCACGTCCACCACGTCCACCACGTCCTCCGCCACGGCTCCGAGCGCGGGTACCTCGGGCGCGCCCTCAGGGGGCGGCGCCACCGGTACGACCGCTCCCGGACCGGCCACGGACACTCCGGCCGAGGCGTCCCCGGCCCGGGACACCCATGTCTCGGGCGCGGACGGCGGTGACGGCTCCACCACCGACGCCACACCGGAGGGCGGGGCGGGCTCCCGGCAGCGGCGAGAGCCTGTGGCCCCGGCGCCCCGGCCCGAGTCCGCTCCCGCGCCGAGGTCCGTCTCCAGGCCCTCACGGTCGGTCAGTGGCGGTGGCGGCACCCGAAGCGCATCGGGCGGCGGGGGAGGGGGCGGCGGAGCCCGACCCGCTGCCTCGTCCCGGCCGAAGAAGGCTCCTGCAGCCCCCAACCTGTCGAAGGTGACACCGGAAGCCGGTCTGTCCACCGCCGCGAACCTCAAGCCGCACCGCGCGCTCGAAGCGCTGGGCGGAGTGAACGGCGCGGTCGACAGGACCGTCGGTGACGAGCACCGGAGCCTCCAGGACGCACCGCCGACGACGGAGCGCCCCGCGGGCGCCCCGCGGACCCTGCACGGCGCACCGAAGACCTCGGCCCCGGGGCGGTACTCCGGCGACCCGGCCGCCCGGATCGACGCTCCGGAGAAGGAGAAGGCCGAGGTCACGGGAGACAAGGCCCCGGAGGGCGAGATCCCGGGGGAGGACATCGAGGAGCCCAGCACCCTCGAAGGCCTTCTGGCGGGCGGGGCCCAGCTGGTCGTGGGTGCGATCAACGGTGTCGCCGACTTCCTGGGAGCCGACGAGGACCTCATCGACTCCGACGCGGTGGTCCAGTGGATCCTCGACCTGCCCACCGAGGACGAGATGCTCGCCCAGGCGGACGTCGGCACGGCGCCAGGGGTCGGCCTCCAGGGCGAGACGGACGGGCGCGCCGGCGAACAGGGCGGTGAACTCGACGCCAAAGGCCGGGAACTCCACGCCTCCGGACGCGACGATGCCGGGCGCCCTCTGGGCGAGGACCAGATCTACCCCGATGTGCCAAGGGAGACCCTGACCGCGAAGGTCCCGCGAGGGAAGGGACAGGGAGGCCCCGGCGGAGGCGGCGGCCCGTCCATGGGCGGACGCATCCCGCCCGAGGCCGTGTCCGCGGTGGCGGAGCATGAGCGCGGACCGCAGATCCAGGCCGCGTTCACCGACGGGCAGAAGCAGATGTCCGACAAGCGGCAGGCCAGGGACAAGGGCTTCAGGGAGTCCCAGGAGCGCCACAGGCGGCAGGTCCGCGGCGAGGTCGAGAGCAACACCCGTACGCAGGCCGCCGAACGCCGGAAGACCAGGGCCGAGGTGGAGTCCTCCCGCGAGCAGTGGCGCAAGGAACAGGACGGCGAACTCGACTCACTCGGCACAAAGAAGACCGAGAAGACCGAGAAGATCCGCAAGGACGTCAGGGACAAGGAGGAGCAGACCGACAAGGACGCCGAGGAGCACCGGAAGAAGAAGCAGGAGGACATCGGCAAGGAGAAGACCAAGGCCGAGGACGACGCCAGGAACAAGCGCGACACGGCCAAGAGCGACTCCGGCAACTGGCTCTCCAGGGCGTTCGACTGGATCCGCGACAAGCTCATCGAGCTGAAGAACGCGATCGTCGGCTTCTTCCGCGCCGCCCGCGAGGCGATCACCAGCCTCATCAAGGACTTCAAGGGCACCGTCATCCGCTGGATCGAGGCGGCCCGGCAGTTCATCGTCGACAAGTTCAAGGAGTTCACCGAGGCCCTGGTCCAGTTGGGCAAGGACCTCCTCGACGCGATCGTGGAGATCGCGAACCGGCTGCGGACCCTCATCATCCGCATCCGGGACGCGGCCATCGCCCTGGTCAACCGGATCGCGAACGAGCTGAAGCGGATCGTCACCGAACTCCTGGACGAGGTAGGCAAGATCCTCAGCGGCATCCTCGACGCCCTGATGGAGGGCCTCCGGGCGGCGGTCGATGCCGTCAAGAGCGCGCTCAAGGGCATCATGGACTTCGCCATGGGTCTGCTCAGCGCCCTGGGGGAGTGGGCGATGATCGCCGCCGACATCCTCACCGACCCGGGCGGCTGGCTCAGCGGCGCCAAGGCCTCGGCCGAGGACGGGGCGAGGAACCATCTGTTCCGGGAAGTCACCTCGGCGATCAGGAACTGGTTCAACGAGAAGATCCAGGAGATCCTCGGGCTCCCCAAGGCCGTCTTCGACAAGCTGATCAGCGGGGGCGTCAGCAGGGAGCAGATGGCCAAGGAGGCGTGGGACGCCGCGCTCCCCCAACTCCCCATCATCATCGGGGAGATCATCATCACCAAGGTCGTTGCCAAGCTGATCCCCGGCGCCGGCTGGGTGATGGCGATCATCGACGCCTTCAAGGCGGCCTGGGAGTCGCTGAGCGAGATCCTGCGGGCCTTCGGCGCCTTCATGGACTACCTGAAGGCCGTCAAGGGCGGCAACGCCGGTGTGCTGTTCGCCAAGGCCGTGGCCTCGGGCGTGGTGGCCCTGCTGGAGCTGGCCTACCAGGCCCTGCTCAGCGGCATCGGCAAGTACGTGGGCAAGGTCGGCGACCGGCTCAAGGGCGTCGCGGCCAACCTCGGGAAGAAGAAGCCCGGCGCCAAGGACGAGGACGAACCGCGGGACACCGACAGGCCGCCGACGGCGGACAAGCCGAAGGACGACCCGAAGAAGCATCCGGACCCGCAGGAGGAGGCGAGGAGGGCGCAGGAGCGGACGCGCCGGGCGAACGCGGAGATGTCGCGCAGGCCGCCGGCCAAGCCGAAGCGGCCCCGCCCGCAGACCCGCCCGGCCCGGCGGCCGGACTCGCCCCGGTCCCGCCGCGACTCCGCA
>NZ_JAKMAY010000252.1:0-8514 GCF_022015835.1 Streptomyces sp. ICN903
CTCCGGGGCGGGCGCCTCGGCCCTCACCGCCTCCGCCGTGGGGGAGGCCGGCTCGTCGGCACGCGGCTCCGGCTCGTCGGCACGCGGCTCCGGCGCCTCGGACGCTCCGGTCTCCGGCTCAGGGGAGGCGTCGTCCCGCACCTCCGGTCCCCGCGTGCTGTGTTCGGGCTCCGGCGTGGGAGAAGCCGAATCCCGGCTCTCCTCCCGGCTCTCGTCCAGGTCCGACCGCTCCGGTCGGGGGGCGGAGTCAGCGGGGTCGGAGAAGAACAGACCGCCCACCGAAAGCCGTTCCGGGGCGGTCTCCTCCACGGAGACCGTCTCCACCAGGACGGAACCGGAGACGCTCTCCTTCTCCTCCTCGCGGCGTTCCGCCTCCTGCCGCGGCTCGGTCAGCGGTTCCGGCTCGGCGCGGACGGCGGCCGCGGCCTCCTCCGTCTTCTCCCTCTCCTCGGCGGTCTCCCCGGCCGTCTCCCCGGCCGCGCTGTGCGCGGCGGTCCGCTCACCGGCCGCCGGTGAGCGGCGGTTCAGCAGGACACCGGCCCCCGCCGCGACGAGGAGGACGGCACCGCCCGTCAGGATCGGTACGGAGCCGAGAACGGCCCCGAGGACGAGGACGACCAGGCCCACCAGCCCCAGGGCCGCGAAGACAGGCGCGGCCGCCTTCGTACGGTTCTCCTCGGCGGGACGCGGGGCGTCCCCCTGCGGGGCCGGCGCCTCCGCGGCGGTCCGGCCCGCTCCTCGGCAGCTTCGGCCTTCGCTCTCGTGGTGGCCGATGACCCCGTCGGTCACCGGCGCCCGCTGCTCGCAGACCGGGCATGTATCGCGACGCATTCAGCCCCCTTGTGGCACTTCCCAGGACGACGGACTGTAGCGGACCGAGGGATGTCACCGTGGGGGTGGTACCGGCACTCCGCATCCGTCCGGGCGTACGCCCCGACCAGCGGTCCGCCGATCGCCGCGCAACTCCGTTCTGTGACGGGTTCCTTGGCGGCGGGGCCAAAAGGGCCGCCGGGGCGCCCGCCGGAGGCCCCGGCGTGTCGCGCGGGACCGGTCTCGGCCGGTCTCATCCGATCGTCATCCCGCGGTCATCCGACCGCTGTCGGGGAGGTCGCGCCGAACCCGGGGTGGTCCGCCAGCCACCGGGTGTAACTGGCGCTGCGGGCGGCGGCCTCGATGTGTGCCGCACGGGCCTGGGCGACCACCGGTCCCGCGACGCCCGCCGCGGGCGAGCCGGGATGCCAGCCGACCAGATGCCGCCAGCGCAGCGGAGCCCCGGCCAGCGGGCGGGTCACCACGCCCGGAGTCGGCGGGAACGTCGCCCGGCACAGCCCCACCGCCCGCCCCACCTGCACCAGATGGACGCACGAGGCGGTGTCGGTCTCGTAGACGCGGAAGGGGGTGAACCCGGCACGGGCGCAGACGGCGGCGAAGCAGTCCGCGAAGCAGCCGTCCCCCGGCACGTCCGCCCAGGACTCCCGGGCCAGCTCGGCCAGTTCCACCTCGCGCCGTTCGGCCAGCTGATGCTCCCGGCCCAGCATCACGAACACCGGGTCGACGGCGATCTCCCGCCACACCAGCCGGTCCGCCGCGGGCGGCGGGCTCTCCCCGCAGGCGCCGACCAGGGCGAAGTCCACTCGCCCCTCGACCACCAGCGCGGCGATCTCCCGTTCCGACCAGGAGGTGCGCGTGGTCACCGCGACCTGCGGATGGGACTTTGCCAGCCGGTCCACCAGGCCGCCCAGCAGCGGCCCGTGCGTACCGCCGAGCCGGAAGCGCGGCATGCCCTCCCAAGCCCGCGCGAACCGTACGGCCTCCTCCTGGAGTTCACGGACCGCGGGCAGCAGCACACAGGCACGGTCCAGTACCAGCTCGCCCAGCGCGGTCGGCCGGACCCCGAACCGGCCGCGGGTGAACAGCGCCCCGCCCAGGGCGCGTTCGATCCGCTTGAGCTGTGCGCTGAGTGCCGGCTGGGCCAGGCCCAGTGCCGTGGCCGCCCGGGTGAGGCTGCCCGCGTCCGCGATCGCCCGGATCGTCTTCAGGTGCCGCAGTTCCAGGTCCATGCCCGACAGCTTGGGCCGCCCGGTACGCCGGGGCAATACATCGGCAGGGGATTGGTACGGACCAAAACTCCGGTGTGCGGTCGCCGAGCCGGCGTCCGGGTTAGGCTCTGCGCATGTCCGGGACAGAGCAGAGGTTCGAC
The DNA here is from genome assembly GCF_022015835.1 of Streptomyces sp. ICN903. NCBI lineage: Bacteria > Bacillati > Actinomycetota > Actinomycetes > Kitasatosporales > Streptomycetaceae > Streptomyces > Streptomyces sp. ICN903. The sequence goes on from NZ_JAKMAY010000252.1 coordinate 2,201, forward strand.
TCGTCCATGGCCGCTTGGCGGCAGTGGCAGCAGGCCCCCTGGGGGCGCCTGCGCTTCACCCTCGCCGAGGCCAACCTCCTGCGCCATCTGGACGGGCTCGGTGACGCCTCCCTGCGGATCCTGGACCTGGCCGGGGGAGACGGCGGCGACGCCGTCCGGCTCGCGGCCCGCGGCCACCGCGTGACCGTGGTGGACCTCGCCCCCGGGATGCCGGCCGCAGCCGGGGAGCGCGCCGGGGCTGCCGGAGTCGCCGACCGCGTCACCTGCGTCCGGGCCCGTATGGAGGAGTTGCCGCAGGAGATCGCCTCGGGCGGCTGGGACGTCGTGCTGTGCCACAACGTCCTTCAGTACGCGCAGAGTCCGGCCGCGGCGCAGGAGATGCTGGCGGCGGCCGTGGCGCCGCTGCGGGAGGGCGGCGTGCTGTCGGTGATGGCCGTCAACCGCCACTCCGCGCCGCTGGTCGCGGCCGTACGCGAACTGGACCCGGCCGCCGCGCTGGCGGCCCTCGACCGGGACCGGGCCGACAGCCGCACCTTCGGCACCGGCATGACGCTGTACACCGCCGAGGAGATCGCCTCCCGGCTGGAGGACCTGGGCTGCCCGGGTGCGGCGCACTACGGCATCCGCAGCGTCAGCGACTACATCACCGACGACGAGCGCAAGCACGACCCGGACTTCTACGCCGACCTGGAACGGCTGGAACTCGCGCTCACCGACCGGCCCGCCCACCGGCACACCGCCCGCCTCTTCCAGCTGATCGCCCGCCGGGAGCCCGGCGCGGGCCCGGTCAGGGCAGGGTGAGGATGCGCGGGCCCTCCTCGGTGACCGCCACGGTGTGCTCGATGTGGGCGGCCCGGCTGCCGTCGGCGGTGCGCAGCGTCCAGCCGTCGGTGTCGGTGCGGTAGGCATCGCTCCCGCCGGCCATCAGCATCGGCTCGATGGCGAGGACCAGTCCGTGGCGCAGGGGGAAACCGCGCCTGGGGCGCCCGCGGTTGGGCACGTGGGGGTCCTCGTGCATGCGGCGGCCGATGCCGTGGCCACCGAAGTCCCGGGGCATGCCGCAGCGGGCCGCCTCGGCGACTGAGCCGATGGCGTGCGAGATGTCGCCGATCCGGTTCCCGGCGGTGGCCGCGGCGATGCCCGCCTCGAGCGCCTCCCCGGTGGCCTTGACCAGTTCCAGGTCGGCGGGCCGGGGGGCGCCCACGATGAAGCTGACCGCGGCGTCACCGGTCCAGCCGTCGAGCTCCGCGCCGCAGTCGACGCTGACCAGGTCGCCGTCGCGCAGCCGGTAGCCGTCGGGGACGCCGTGCACGATCGCGTCGTTGACGGATACGCAGACCACCGCCGGGAACGGGGTGGGCGCGAAGGAGGGCTGATAGCCCAGGAAGGGTGAGCGCGCCCCCGCCTCGGCCAGGACGGCGCGTGCCGCCTCGTCCAGCTCCCGCAGGGACACTCCGACGCCCGCCGCGTCCCGGGCGGCCGCGAGGGCCCGGGCGACGACGCGCCCGGCCTCTCGCATGGCCTCCAGTGCCGCGTCGGTCTTGATCTCCACCATGCTCCATCGCTCCTTGTCCGTGTCGGGCCGTCCGCGCCGGGCCGGGGCGCATCGCGCCAGGCCGATGCTGGCCAATTCTTATACCGGTATTAGTATCACGGTCATGGTGAGAACTCCTCTGACCCCGTGGGAGCGGCAGCGCGGGGAGCGACTCGGCGCACTGCTGCGCGAAGCGCGCGGTGGGCGCAGCATGGTGGAGGTTGCGGCGGCGGCCGGGGTGTCGGCGGAGACGCTGCGGAAGATCGAGACCGGACGGGCGCCGACCCCGGCGTTCTTCACCGTGGCGGCCCTGGCGGCCGTGCTGGGGATCTCCCTGGACGAACTGGCCGCCGTCTGCGCCCGGAGTGGCGACGACGGCGAGCGTGCGCTGACGGCGTAGCGCCTCCCCGCTCCTCCCTTCGGCCGGTCCCGGGCGGGGTCGCTGCTCGCGCCGCCGTCGAGCCGGGCGCGGGAGCCGCGTTCGGTCGATCGGTGTCCACGGGGCCTTCGGGTGAACGCGGCGGTTTGCGCCCCGCCGGGAGTGGTGTCCTGCGACGCAAGAAGCGAGACGAGACGTACCGTCTCGAATGTGCTACGGTCCGGTCATGCCCAAGCAACCGACGGCCGCCCGGCGCAGCGCGGCCTCCCGCGCCGCGATCCTGGAAGCGGCCTTCGAACTGGTCGGAGAGGTCGGCTACGGCAGGCTCGGCATCGAGGCGATCGCCTCGCGCGCCGGAGTCGGCAAGCAGACGATCTACCGGTGGTGGCCCTCCAAGGGCGCGGTGCTGTTCGAGGCGATCCTCGTGCGCAGCTTCGGCGACGGCGAGGAGCCGGTGCCGCTGCCCGACACCGGTGATCTGGAGGCGGACCTGCGCACCGTCCTGCGGGCCACCGCGCTGGAGCTCGCCAGTCCCGAGGTGGACCGTCCGCTGCGGGCGCTGACGGTCGCGATGGTCGAGGACGAGGCCCTGGCCGAGGAACACCGCATCCGCGTGGAGCAGCCCACCCGGGAGGCCAAGCGGGCCCGGCTGCGCTCCGCGCAGCGCGCGGGCCGGCTTCCGGCCTCACTGGACCTGGACATCGCCGTCGACGCGATCTTCGCGCCGATGGCGCAGCGGTGGCTGACCCGCAGCGGGCCGCTGACCGAGGAGTACGCCGACGCGCTGCTGGAGACCGCGCTCAACGGCCTGCGGCACCACGGCCCGAACTGAAGGGGGAACACATGGAGACCTTCGTCGAAGCGGAGGACGGCTACCGACTGTGGGTCGAGACCGCCGGAGAGGACGACCTGCCGCCGCTGCTGCTCATCATGGGCGCCGGAGCGAGCGGCCTGGGATGGCCCGACGCGCTCGTGTCCCGGCTGGCGCGGCACCACCGCGTCATCCGCTACGACCACCGCGACACCGGCCGTTCCACCCGCGCCTTCCACGAACGGCCCTACGCCGTGCGCGATCTCGCCGGTGACGCCGTGGCGGTGCTGGACGCGCTGTCCGTCGACCGGGCGCACGTGGCGGGGATGTCGATGGGCGGCTACCTGGTCCAGTTGCTGCTCCTGGACCACCCGCGGCGACTGCTCGGCGCCGCGCTGTGGGGCACCTCCGTGCTGGGCGGCGCGCGCCCCGACCCGGAGATCCCCGACGAGGACCTGCCCGGCCCCGACCCCCGCCTGCTCGCGATGTGGGAGCAGATGGGACAGGAGCGCGACCCGGAGGCCGAACTGGAGTGGCGGGTGGAGCACTGGCGCCTTCTCAACGGCGGCGTACTGCCCTTCGACGCCGAGGAGTTCCGCGATCTGGAGCGCCGGGTCGCCGCCCACAGCGGCACCTGGGCCACGTCGTACGCACACGCGCTGGCCGACCAGTCCGGCATGGAACGGGGAGCGGAACTGGCGCGGGTGACGGTCCCGACCCTGGTCGTCGACGCACCCGAGGACCCGGTCACACCCCCGCCGCACGCGGCCCGGCTGGCCCGTGCGATTCCCTCCGCGCGGCTGGTCACCGTTCCCGGGCTCGGGCACGCGCTCGGAAGCGCGGCCGTGCCGCCGCTGGCCGACGCGATCCTCGCCCACACCCGCTCCGCCGGCGCGGACGGCCGTACGTCCTGACCGGCCCCGTCCCGCCCTGTCCGGGAACCGGGCAGGGCGGAAACCGGGAGGCGGAGGGCGGGCCCGGCCTGTGAGGATGAGACGCGTGAGCGACGGACGACGAGACTCCTGGAACATCGCGCCCCTGCCCGTCGGACATTCCGACTCCGCGGCCCTGCTGCGCGCGTACTACGACGACATCGTCGGCCGCTACCACGGCCGCCGCGCCACCCGGGAGGAGGTCGACGCGGCGCTCGCCGAGGAGCCCAGCGACGATCTCGCCCACCCCACCGGCCACTTCCTGGTGGGCCGGCGGGAGGGGCGACCCGCCGGGTGCGCCGGCCTGCGCCTGTTGGACGCGCGGACCGCCGAGCTGACCCGCCTGTTCGTGCTCCCCGGCGCGCGCGGGACGGGCGGGGGCGCGCGGCTGCTGGCGGCGGCCGAGCGCGCCGCCGCCGAGGTGCTGGGCGCGCGGGTGATCCGCCTGGACACCCGCGCCGATCTGGTCGAGGCCCGCGCCCTGTACGCGCGTAGCGGCTACGCCGAGATCCCCGACTACAACGGCGGGAGGTACGCCGACCACTGGTTCGAGAAACGGCTCAGCCCGTCACCCTGAAGGCCGCCCCCTTCGGGCCGCCGGGGCCGTCCGGCCGCAGCCGGTGGGCGTCCTCCCGGCAGACGGTCGGCAGACGGTGCCGAACCGCCCACAGGCGACTCCGGCGCGCCGGGCGTTCTGCCGCGGGCGGCCCTGCCGTGCGTGGCACGGGCGATGTCCGCCGTCCGGCCCTTCACCCGGCCGGTGCACATGCCGACCGCTCCGCCGGGGTACCTCACCCGTCCGTACATCGTCTACCGCAGCCGGGACACACAGCTGGGCTCGCGTGCCCCCGGCGCGGATGGGAGCGTGTCCGATGATCACTCCGCAGGGCGGTCCCGAACCGGAGCGCGAGAAGCACCCCGCCGGAGAGGTGGCAGGGCTGAAGGCCCAGGGGGAATGGCTGCTGGCCGAGGCGGGGGCGGCCGACTCCGGGCGGAAGGCGCAGACCGTCGTCAAGGTCCCCGGCCTCAGCGTGACCCTGATGGCGCTGGCCTCCGGCCACGGACTGGCCGAGCACCAGGCGCCGGGGGCCGCGACGCTGCTGTGCCTGACCGGCCGGGTGACGCTGAGCACCGTCGAGCGGGAATGGGAGCTGGGCCCGGAGGACCTCATCGCCATCCCCGCGGAGCGCCACCGGCTGACCGCCGACACCGACGCCCTGGTGCTGCTCACCGTCCGGCTGGACTGACCGCGCGGGGGCCGGACAGGGCCGGCCCCCGGAGGGGCAGGGGCCGCCCGCACGGGGGCGAAAGGCTCAGACCGTCCCGGCGGGCGAGACGTCCTCCAGCAGCCGGCCGGTCACCAGCTCGGCCCCGATCCGCACATGTACCCCGTCCTCGACCGGGGCCCAGGACAGCGGCCCGGACCGGCCCAGCCGCTCGGCCTCGCCGGGGTCGGTCACCAGCGAGGCGCGCCCGGTGACCACCACGCTCCAGCCCGAACGTGTCGCCTCGTCGAACCGGTCCACCTCGAAGGCGACCACGCTGCCGTCCACCGCGCGGGCCATCCGGGACGTACCCGAGGTGCGCAGGACCACGGCCTGGTCGCGGTCCAGGAAGAAGTTGACCGGGAGGACGGCGGGCAGCGCGTTCTCGGTGTAGACGATGCGTCCCAGAGGGACCTGCCCCAGCAGGTTCAGGCACTCCCGCCGGTCGAGTTCGCGGAAGCCGTCGTGTCGGTGCATGCGTCCATGGTGCGCGCGCCGCCCGGGCGGGGATAGGGCCGGTCGGCCCCGTCCGGGGCGAAAAAGGGCGGGTCCGCCCCGATGCGCGCCCCGCACCCGGCAAGCCGGCCCCGCCACTCGTACGCGCCCGACGCCCGCGCACCCCATTCCGCTCAGCGCGGCTGCCGCCCCGGGGGCTGAGGGGCGGTCTGGGTGGCGATGACGGCGGCCTGGACGCGCCGCTCCACTCCCAGCTTGGCCAGCAGCCGGGAGATGTTGTTCTTGACCGTCTTCTCCGACAGGTACAGCTGCCGGCCGATCTGCCGGTTGGTCATCCCCTCGCCGATCAGGGCCAGGATGTCGCGCTCGCGGGGCGTCAGCGAGGCCAGCGCGGCGTCCTGCGGCTCCTGGGCGGGCTCCTCGGTGTCCTGCACCCGCAGGCTGTTCATCAGCCGCGCCGTGGTCGCCGGGTCCAGCATGGACTGCCCGGAGGCGACGGTGCGCACGGCCGCGATCAGGTCCGAGCCCTTGATCTGCTTGAGTACGTAACCGGAGGCACCGGCCATGATCGCGTCCAGCAGCGCGTCGTCGTCGTCGAACGAGGTCAGCATCAGACAGGCCAGCTCCGGCATCCGCGAGCGCAGCTCACGGCAGACGGCGATGCCGTTGCCGTCGGGCAGGCGCACGTCCAGGACGGCCACGTGCGGGCGCAGGGCCGGGCCGCGCGCGAGGGCCTGCTCGGCCGTGCCGGCCTCGCCGACCACCTCGATGTCGGGCTCAGCGTCCAGCATGTCGTGCACGCCGCGCCGCACCACCTCGTGGTCGTCGAGGAGGAACACCCGGATCGGGTCCTGTGGTGAGAACTGCTGGGCCTGGGTCATAGGGATCCTTCACGCCGTCGGTCGGGGGCACGCCCCCCACCCCATGATCCTGCCCC
>NZ_JAKMAY010000253.1:0-8481 GCF_022015835.1 Streptomyces sp. ICN903
AGGGCGGGGAGCCGGGAGCGGCCCGCGGTGGTGGGGCTCAGGCGGCCGGCGGCTCGAACTTCGAGGTCCGCTCCATGCCGGCGGCCCGGCCCTTGCCCGCGATGACCAGCGCCATCTTGCGGCTGGCCTCGTCGATCATCTCGTCGCCGAGCATCGCCGAGCCCTTCTTGCCGCCCGCCTCGGAGGTGAAGTACTCGTAGGCGTCCAGGATCAGCTCCGCGTGGTCGTAGTCCTCCTGGGAGGGGGAGAAGACCTCGTTGGCCGCCTCGACCTGGCCGGGGTGCAGCACCCACTTGCCGTCGAAGCCGAGGGCCGCGGCGCGCTCGGCGACGGCCCGGAAGCCGTCCACGTTCTTGATCTGCAGGTAGGGGCCGTCGATGGCCTGCAGGTTGTGGGTGCGGGCGGCCATCAGGATCCGCATCAGGATGTAGTGGTAGGCGTCGGCCGGGTAGCCGGGCGGCTGCTCGCCCACGACCAGGGACTTCATGTTGATGGAGGCCATGAAGTCGGCCGGGCCGAAGATGATGGTCTCCAGCCGGGGCGAGGCGGCGGCGATCTCGTCGACGTTCACCAGGCCCTTGGCGTTCTCGATCTGCGCCTCGATGCCGATGCGGCCGACCTCGAAGCCCATCGTGGTCTCGATCTGCGTCAGCAGCATGTCCAGCGCCTTGACCTGGGCGGCGTCCTGCACCTTCGGCAGCATGATGCAGTCCAGGTTGGGGCCCGCGCCCTCGACGACCGTGATCACGTCGCGGTACGTCCAGTGGGTGGTCCAGTCGTTGACGCGCACCACCCTGGTCTTGCCCGTCCAGTCGCCCTCGTTGAGGAACTTCACGATGGTGTGCCGGGCCTCGGGCTTGGCCAGCGGGGCGCAGGCGTCCTCCAGGTCCAGGAAGACCTGGTCGGCGGCCAGCCCCTGGGCCTTCTCCAGGAAGCGGGGGTTGCTGCCCGGGACCGCGAGGCAGGAGCGGCGGGGACGCAGCCGGTTGACGGGCGTGGTCATGCGGGGACCTCCAGGGGGTCGAGCTTGTTCGCGGTACGGATCTCGTCGACGATACGGCCGATGATCTCCGTGATGCCGAAGTCCTTCGGGGTGAAGACCGCCGCCACCCCGGCGGCACGCAGTGCCTCGGCGTCCGCGTTCGGGATGATGCCGCCGACGATGACGGGGACGTCGTCGACGCCGGCCCGGTGCAGCCGGTCCAGTACGTCGGGCACCAGCTCGGCGTGCGAGCCGGAGAGGATCGACAGCCCCACGCAGTGCACGTCCTCGGCGACGGCCGCCGAGACGATCTGCTCGGGGGTGAGCCGGATGCCCTGGTAGACCACCTCGAAGCCCGCGTCGCGGGCCCGTACGGCGATCTGCTCGGCCCCGTTGCTGTGCCCGTCCAGACCGGGCTTGCCCACCAGCAGGCGCAGCTTGCCCGAGCCCAGCTCGGCGGCGGTGGCCGCCACCTTCCGGCGGACCTCGGCCAGCCGCGAGCCCTCCTCGGCGGGGGTCGCCACGGGCGCGGAGCTCACGCCGGTGGGGGCCCGGTACTCGCCGAAGACGTCGCGCAGGGCCCAGGCCCACTCGCCGGTGGTCACCCCGGCCCGGGCGCACTCCAGGGTGGCCGGCATCAGGTTGTCCCTGCCGGCCGCGGCCCGCTTCAGCTCGGCGAGCGCCCGGTGGGCGCGGTCCTCGTCCCGCTCGCCGCGCCACCGCTGGAGGGCGGTGACGACGTTGCGCTCCACCGCCGGGTCCACGGTCATGATGGCCGTGTCCAGGTCGGCGGTGAGCGGGTTGGGCTCGGTGGACTCGAAGCAGTTGACCCCGACGATCTTCTCCTCGCCGGACTCGATGCGGGCCCGGCGCTCGGCGTGCGAGGCGACCAGCTGCGACTTCAGGTAGCCGGACTCCACCGCCGCCATCGCGCCGCCCATCTCCTGGATGCGCTCGATCTCGGCGAGCGCGCCCTCGGCCAGCTCGGCGGTCCTGGCCTCGACCACGTGCGACCCGGCGAACAGGTCGTCGTACTCCAGCAGGTCGCTCTCGTGGGCGAGGACCTGCTGGATGCGCAGCGACCACTGCTGGTCCCAGGGCCTGGGCAGGCCGAGCGCCTCGTTCCAGGCCGGCAGCTGCACGGCGCGGGCGCGGGCGTCCTTGGAGAGGGTGACCGCCAGCATCTCCAGCACGATGCGCTGGACGTTGTTCTCCGGCTGCGCCTCGGTCAGCCCCAGGGAGTTGACCTGGACGCCGTAGCGGAAGCGGCGGTGCTTGGGGTTCTCGATCCCGTACCGCTCGCGGGTGATCCGGTCCCAGATGCGGGTGAAGGCCCGCATCTTGCACATCTCCTCGACGAAGCGGACGCCCGCGTTGACGAAGAAGGAGATGCGCCCGACGACGTCGCCCATCCGCTCGGCGGGGACCTGCCCGGAGTCGCGCACCGCGTCCAGCACCGCGATGGCGGTGGACATGGCGTAGGCGATCTCCTGTACCGGTGTGGCCCCGGCCTCCTGCAGGTGGTAGCTGCAGATGTTGATCGGGTTCCACTTGGGCATGTGCGCCACGGTGTAGGCGATCGTGTCGGTGGTCAGACGCAGGGAGGGCCCCGGCGGGAAGACGTGCGTCCCGCGCGAGAGGTACTCCTTGACGATGTCGTTCTGCGTCGTCCCCGACAGGCCGGAGACGTCCGCGCCCTGCTCCTCGGCGACCACCTGGTACAGCGCCAGCAGCCACATGGCGGTGGCGTTGATGGTCATCGAGGTGTTCATCCGCTCCAGGGGGATGTCCTGGAACAGCCGGCGCATGTCACCGAGGTGGCAGACCGGGACCCCGACCCGGCCGACCTCGCCGCGGGCGAGGACGTGGTCGGGGTCGTAGCCGGTCTGGGTGGGCAGGTCGAAGGCGACCGACAGGCCGGTCTGCCCCTTGGCGAGGTTGCGCCGGTACAGCTCGTTGGACGCCTCGGCCGTGGAGTGCCCGGCGTACGTCCGCATCAGCCACGGACGGTCTTTCTGGCGCTCAGCCATGGGGGTGACCTCTACACGTTCCGGAAGCGGTTGATGGCGTCGATGTGCTTGGCCCGCATCTCGGTGTCGCGCACGCCCATGCCCTCGCGCGGGGCCAGGCACAGCACGCCGACCTTGCCCTGGTGGGCGTTGCGGTGCACGTCGTGGGCGGCCTGGCCGGTCTCCTCCAGGGAGTACGTCCTGGACAGCGTGGGGTGGATCTTCCCCTTGGCGATCAGGCGGTTGGCCTCCCACGCCTCGCGGTAGTTGGCGAAGTGGGAGCCGATGATGCGCTTGAGCGACATCCACAGGTAGCGGTTGTCGTAGCTGTGCATGTAGCCGGAGGTGGAGGCGCAGGTGGTGATGGTGCCGCCCTTGCGGGTGACGTAGACGGAGGCGCCGAAGGTCTCGCGGCCCGGGTGCTCGAAGACGATGTCCACGTCCTCGCCGCCGGTCAGCTCGCGGATGCGCTTGCCGAAGCGCTTCCACTCGCGCGGGTCCTGGGTGTTCTCGTCCTTCCAGAACCGGTAGCCCTCGGCGTTGCGGTCGATGATCGCCTCGGCGCCCATGGAGCGGCAGATGTCGGCCTTCTGCGGGGAGGAGACCACGCAGATGGGGTTGGCGCCGCCGGCCAGGGCCATCTGGGTGGCGTAGGAGCCCAGGCCGCCGGAGGCCCCCCAGATCAGCACGTTGTCGCCCTGCTTCATCCCGGCGCCGTTGCGGGAGACCAGCTGCCGGTAGGCGGTGGAGTTCACCAGGCCCGGGGCGGCGGCCTCCTCCCAGGACAGGTGGGCGGGCTTGGGCATGAGCTGGTTGGACTTCACCAGCGCGATCTCGGCCAGGCCGCCGAAGTTGGTCTCGAAGCCCCAGATGCGCTGCTCGGGGTCGAGCATGGTGTCGTTGTGGCCGTCGGCGTTCTCCAGCTCCACCGACAGGCAGTGGGCGACGACCTCGTCGCCGGGCTGCCAGGCGTTGACGCCGGGGCCCGTGCGCAGCACCACGCCCGCCAGGTCGGAGCCGATGATGTGGTACGGCAGGTCGTGGCGCTTGGCCAGCTCCGAGGTGCGGCCGTAGCGCTCCAGGAAGCCGAAGGTCGACACCGGCTCGAAGATCGAGGTCCACACCGAGTTGTAGTTCACCGAGGAGGCCATGACCGCCACCAGGGCTTCGCCGGGGCCCAGCTCCGGCAGGGGCACCTCGTCCAGGTGCAGGGACTTGCGCGGGTCCTTCTCCCGGGTGGGCATCCCGGCGAACATGTCGGCCTCGTCCTTGTGCACGGTGATCGCGCGGTAGGACTCGGGCAGCGCCAGGTTGGCGAAGTCGGCGGGCTTGCTGTCCGACGCGAGGATCGCGTCCAGGATTTCCTTCACTGTGGCCTCCGGCGAGCGTTCGGGGACGCTTGAGGGGTCGCTGGGGTCTTCTTCGGTCTTGTGTGAGCTGCTGGTGCCGTCGGTTCGGCGGTGGTGCTGCGGCTCGGCGCGGTAGCGCTGAAGGTGCCTGTGACGCAGGCGCCCGGGCGCGCGGCAGTGACCGCGGGGACAGTGCCCGGACACCGCTCACGTTATGGCACTGCGTGCCAACACACAAGACACTGCGTGCCAAGAATTTCTCTCAGTTGTCATCAGGAGTGCACGTATGAGCGGAGCGCGAGCGGAAACGGCCGCCTCCCGGGGGAGGCGGCCGTTTATCCGTGTTCGGTTGTGTCTGATTGTGTCCGGATGTGTCGTTTCTCGCTCGCTCTGAGAGCCGGGCGGTACTCAGCCCCGCCGCAGGGCTTCCTCGATCGTGCGCATCACCTGGTCCAGCGGGGCGTCGGTGCGCGCCACCGTCACCAGCACCTCGCCCTTGCGGCCGGCCGCCCCGTTCGTCCCGCCGGCCCCGGCCGGCAGGTCGGCCGCCGCCCGGCCGGCGACGAAACCGGTGCCGAAGGTCCGCCGCACGGTGGCGAAGGCCCGGTCCAGCTGGGCCTCCACATCACCCTGGCCGCCCGCGCGCAGCCAGCGCCGCAGCACGTGGTTGTGCGCGGTGACCACCGCCGACGCCGCCACCTCGGCCAGCAGCGGTTCGTCGAGGCCGTCCTCGTCGCCGTCCCGGCCGGCCGCGGCGGACTCGTCGAAGTGGCCCAGCAGGTACCGGGTGAACAGCCGCTCGTAGCGGGCCACGGACGCGATCTCCCGCTCCCGCAGCGTGGGCACCTCGCGGGTGAGCCGGTAGCGCTCCACCGACACCGCCGGGGAGGCCGCGTACATCCGCATGACCTCCTTGATGCCGCGGCACACGGTGTCCAGCGGGTTCTCGTGCGCGGGCGCCGCGTCCAGCACCGCCTTGGCGCGCTCCAGGGTGTCGTCGTGGTCCGGGAAGATCGCCTCTTCCTTGGAGCGGAAGTGCCGGAAGAAGGTGCGCCGGGCCACCCCCGCCGCGGCCGCGATCTCGTCGACCGTGGTCTCCTCGTACCCCTTGGTGGCGAAGAGCTCCATCGCGGCCGCGGCCAGCTCACGGCGCATCTTCAGACGCTGGTTGGGCACGTTGGGGCGGGCGGACCGAACGGACTGCGACATGTGGGGAACGTTACACGGCGCACCGCCGCCGGCGGGTGGGCCGCCGGGGTCCAGCAGCCCACCCCACCCGGAGTCCGCCCGTGGCGGGAACGCCGGGTTCGCCGGGCTCACCGCCTCGCGTACTCGCGGAAGCCGCGCCCGCTCTTGCGGCCCAGGCAGCCCGCCGCGACCAGGTGCTCCAGCAGCGGCGCCGGGGCCAGGCCCGGCTCGCGGAACTCCTCGTGCAGCACCTTCTCGATCGCCAGGGAGACGTCCAGACCCACCACGTCCAGCAGCTCGAACGGGCCCATCGGGTAGCCGCCGCCGAGCTTCATGGCCGCGTCGACGGCGTCCATGTCGGCGTAGTGCTCCTGCACCATCTTGATCGCGTTGTTCAGGTACGGGAACAGCAGCGCGTTGACGATGAAGCCCGCCCGGTCGCCGCAGTCCACCGGGTGCTTGCGGATCTTTCCGCACACCTCGCGCACGGTGGCGTGGACGTCGTCGCCGGTCAGAACGGTGCTCACCACCTCCACCAGCTTCATCGCGGGGGCGGGGTTGAAGAAGTGCATGCCGATCACGTCCTGCGGGCGCGAGGTCGCGCGGGCGCAGGCGACCACCGGCAGCGAGGAGGTGGTGGTGGCCAGCACCGCGCCCGGCTTGCACACCTCGTCCAACGTGGCGAACAGGCCCTTCTTGACCTCCAGGTCCTCGGCCACCGCCTCGACCGCCAGGTCCACGTCCGCCATCGCCGACAGCGAGCCGGCCGGGGTGATCCTGGCGAGCGTCTCGTCGCGGGCCTCGGCGCTCATCCGGCCCTTCCTCACCGACCGCTCCAGCGAGGAGGCGATCCGGTCCCTGGCCGCCTGGGCCTTCTCCTCGCTGCGCGCGACCAGCACCACGTCGTAACCGGCCTTGGCGAACACCTCGGCGATGCCGCCGGCCATCGTCCCCGAGCCCGCCACGCCGACGGAGCTCACCCGGCGCGGGGTGCCCCGCAGCTCGCCCTCGCGGGGGGTGAGCGCGTCCGGCGCCACCGTCGCCGAACCCGGCGCCTGGTAGGTGTAGAAACCGCGCCCCGCCTTGCGGCCCGTCAGGCCGGCGGCGCTGAGCTGGCCCAGGATCGGGGCGGGGGCGTGCAGCCGGTCGTGGGACTCGGCGTACATCGCCTCCAGCACGGTGCGGGCGGTGTCGATGCCGATCAGGTCCAGCAGGGCGAGCGGGCCCATCGGCAGACCGCAGCCCAGGCGCATCGCGGCGTCGATGTCCTCGCGGGTGGCGTACTTCGACTCGTACATCGCCGCGGCCTGGTTGAGGTAGCCGAACAGCAGCCCGTCGGCGACGAAGCCGGGCCGGTCGCCGACCGGGATCGGCTCCTTGCCCAGATCGGCGGCGAGGTCGGTGACCGCGGCGACCGCCTCGGGGGAGGTGAGCACGCAGGAGACGATCTCCACCAGCTTCATCGCGGGCGCGGGGTTGAAGAAGTGCATCCCCAGCACGCGCTCGGGGTGCGCGGAGTCGGCCGCGAGCCGGGTGACCGACAGGGCGTTGGTGCCGGTGGCGATGACGGCGGACGGCTTGACGATGCCGTCCAGCTCGGTGATGACGCGCTGCTTGAGCCCGTAGTCCTCCGGCACCACCTCGATGACCAGGTCGGCATCGGCCGCGGCCTGGAGGTCGCAGAAAGTGCGGAAGCGGGCGAGGGCGTCGCGCCGTTCCTGCTCGGTGATCCGCTCGCGCTCCACGGCGCGGGCGGTGGAGGCCTCCAGCGCGGCGACGGCCCGGCGGGCGGCGTTCTCGTCGGTGTCGATGCCGATGACCTCGCGGCCGGCACGGGCCAGGACCTCGGCGATGCCGGTGCCCATGGTGCCGAGGCCGACCACGGCGACAGTGGTGAGGGTGGGACGGTCCATCACGGGACTCCAGGGAAGAGGAAGAGACGGTGACGACTGCGGGGGAGAGAAGGGGGAAGAGCGGGCGGAGCGCGTGGGAGCGCCGGGCCCGCGGCGTCGCGCAGGCGCGGAAGCGAGCGAGAGCGGCCCTGTCCCGGGGCCGTGCTCGACCTGCGTGTATGCGTGCTGAACCGACTGCACACCGGACGGCTGCGTCACCAGGCCGTCCGACTGAGCGGGGGTACCGCTCCGATGAGCAGGCTAACCTGCGGGTAACCCGAATGCCAGAGGGTAGACCGCTTCCAGGAATGTGGCACATACCACAGGGAGGTGACGTGCCGGTGGGCAGGGCGGGCACGATGGACCGCGAAATGGTGGACCGGCTGCGGGCCGAGGCGGATCCGGAGGAGTACGGGCGGCTGCTCGCCCTGGCCCGGCGGGACACGGCCGCCGCCCGTGACGCGCTGGCCGCCGAACTCACCGCACCCGCCCGCCCCCTGTGGGCCCGGGAGCTGGCGGCCTGCACCCTGGGCCGGGCCGGGGACCCCCGGGCCTTCGAGACGCTGGTGTTCCTGCTCAACCACCGCGAGCCGGCCCGCTGCGCCGCGGCGGCCCGCGCTCTGCTGCGCCTGGGCGATCCGCGTACCGCCCGCGCCGCGGCGGCGCTGGCGACCAACGAGCTGCGCACCTCCTACGCGTTACACCCCGTGCGGCTGCTGGCCGCCCTGCGCGCGCCGCAGTCCGCGCCGACCCTGATCCGCGTCCTGGACCGGCTGCTGGCCGGCCCCGTCCACCACTGGCAGGTGGCCCGCGCCTGCGTGGACGGACTCGGGGCGCTGGGGGACGCGCGGGCCCGGCTGGTGCTGCTGGCCGCCCGGGAGCGCGAGGAGTTGCGCGCGGCGGCCGACGAGGCGCTGCGCAGGCTCTGACCCGCCGGGCCGGTACCCGGACCGGCACCGGTGTCCCCGTGGGGGCGGGCCGCGGCGGTCGGCGGCCGACCGCGGCCGGATGCCGGAGCGGGCCGGACGTCAGAGGGGGTGCGGGCCGGCGGGGGCCGGCCC
>NZ_JAKMAY010000254.1:0-8465 GCF_022015835.1 Streptomyces sp. ICN903
GCCACCCGCCCCCGCATGCCGTGCCGGGGCGGGTGGCACTCTTCCGCGGGTGGAGAACCGCACCCCCGCCCGGGACCGCCGGTCGCGGAAGCCGTCCCCGGCGAGGCCGGAGCCGCAGGCCCGACGCCGGCGGGCGCGACGTGGTCACGGGCGCGGGCCGGGACCGTCCCCGCCTGCCGGGGACAGCACGACGCGGCGGCGCTCTCGGTCCACCTCCGCGATCCGTACGGTCATCCGATCGCCCTCGCGTACCGCCGGAGACCCGTCCGGCTGTTCGAAGCCGCGTACCAGGCCGAGGACACCCCCCGGGACGCGGACGAGGACGCCGATCGGGGCGGTCTTGGTGACGGTGCCGGTCACGACCTCGCCCACTCTGCCGGCGAGCCGGTTCAGCGGGTCCTCCTCCAGCGCCTTCAGGGACAGCGACACCTGCCCCCGGTCGGTGTCACTGTCGAGGACCTCACCGGTGACCCGCTGCCCGGCCTCGACGGCCTCCGACGGATGGCCGATGTACCGCCACGTCAGCTCGGGAACCCGCACGAACCCGGTGCACCGGCCCGCCGGTTCGCCGTCGAGGTGCACGAACACCCCGTAGGCGTGGACGTCCGCGACCGTCCCCAAGCGGTGCTCGCCCCGCCGGACGCCGAGGAGGAAGGCACGCAGATCCGGGTCCTCGCACGCCCGCGCCGACACCTGCAGACGCGCGTGCCCCCCGGATCCCCCGGAGACGCCGACCACCTCGACCTCGATCCTCTGCCCGACCCGGACGACCTGCGACGGGTGGCCGAACGGCTTCCGGGACAACCGGTGCCGTGCGATGGACCCCAGGGTGAGACCCGGGCCCACCGGCGCGCCGAGTTCCACGAGGACTTCGTCCGCTTCGACGCCGGGCACCGTGGCGGTGCGGGTCCCGCCTTCCCGGCACAGTGCTTCGCGGAGCTCCTCCAACGACGGATCGGACGCGGGCTCGGTCATGCCCGTGACCCTATGCCGTGTCACCTCGCGGGGCAGCGCACGGGGAACGTCCGAGACGCCGGGCGTTGACGGCATCCCCGAGGACGCCTATCTTCGCGTTCGAAGTTCTGGTCGGCGTACGAGATTTCGAACGACGAAGAGTCGGGAGCCTCATGCCGCGCACACGACCCAGACCATCCCCCCTCATCCCCCTCCTCACCGGCGCCCTCCTCGCGGGCACGCTCGCCGCCGCACCCGCCTCCGGCGCCCCGGCGGCCGAACCGGCCGACTACACCCTGGCCCTCGACCGCACCCGCACCGGCCCCGAGATCGGCGAGCGGATGTACGGCGTCTTCTACGAGGACATCAACCGCGCCGCCGACGGCGGGCTCTACGCCGAACTCGTCCAGAACCGCTCCTTCGAGTACGCCCCCGTCGACAACCCCTCCTACACCGGCCTCACCGCCTGGACCGAGACCGCCACCGGCGGCGCCACCGGCACCGCGCGGGTCGTGGACGACGAGCACCGGCTGAACGAACGCAACCGCAACCACCTCCGCCTCGACCTGGGCGGCACCGGCGGCGCGGGCGCCCGCTACGGCGTCACCAACACCGGCTACAACTCCGGGATCGCCGTCGAGAAGGGCGAGAAGTACGACTTCTCCGTATGGGCCCGCACCGACGCCGGCCGCGGCACCCCGCTGACCGTCACCCTCCACGACGCATCCGGCCGGACACTCGCCACCCCCCTGCGCCGCACCGTGCGCGGCGACGGCTGGACGAAGTACACCGGCACCCTCACCACCCGTGCCGCCGCCACGGAAGGACGCCTGACCGTGGCCGCCGGCGGCACCGGCACCCTCCGCCTCGACATGGTCTCCCTCTTCCCCCGCGACACCTACAAGGGCCGCGCCAACGGCATGCGCAAGGACCTCGCGGAGAAGATCGCCGCCCTGGAGCCCGGCTTCCTGCGCTTCCCCGGCGGCTGCCTGGTCAACACCGGCAGCCACGAGGCGTACGAGGCGCCGGACTGGGAACGCCGCCGCTCCTACCAGTGGAAGGACACCGTCGGCCCCGTCGAGGAGCGGGCGGTCAACGCCAACTTCTGGGGCTACAACCAGTCCTACGGCCTGGGCTACTACGAGTACTTCCAGTTCGCCGAGGACATCGGCGCGATGCCGCTGCCCGTCGTCCCCGCCCTGGTCACCGGTTGCGGCGAGAACCGGGCCACCGACGACCCCGAACTGCTGCGCCGCCATGTGGCCGACACCCTGGACCTGATCGAGTTCGCCAACGGGCCCGCCACCTCCACCTGGGGAGCCCTGCGCGCCGAGATGGGCCACCCCGAGCCCTTCGGGCTCACCCACCTCGCCGTCGGCAACGAGGAGAACCTGCCCGACGCCTACTACGAGCGCCTGGCCGCCTTCCGTGAGGCCGTCGAGGCCGAACACCCCGAGATCACGGTCATCGCCAACTCCGGCCCCGACGACACCGGCGCGGTGTTCGACCGCGCCTGGGAACTGGCCCGCGCCTCCGGCGTGGAAATGGTCGACGAGCACTACTACAACAGCCCGGCCTGGTTCCTGGAGAACAACGAGCGCTACGACTCCTACGACCGCCACGGGCCCAAGGTGTTCCTCGGCGAGTACGCATCCCAGGACAACCGCTTCCGCAACTCCCTGGCCGAGGCCGCGTTCATGACCGGCCTGGAGCGCAACGCCGACATCGTCGAGATGGCCTCCTACGCGCCCCTGCTGGCCAACACCGACTACGTGCAGTGGAGCCCGGACCTGATCTGGTTCGACAACGCACGCTCCTGGGGCTCGACCGGCTACGAGACGCAGAAGCTGTTCATGACCAACACCGGCGACCGCGTCGTGCCGAGCCGGGCCTCGTCCACCCCGGTCGCCGGCGGCCCGATCACCGGCGCGATCGGCCTGTCCACCTGGGCCACCAGCGCCGCCTACGACGACGTCCGGGTCGTCTCGGCGGACGGCACCGAGCTGTTCGCCGACGACTTCTCCGGTGGCGCGGACCGGTGGACCGAGGCCGCCGGGCGCGGCAGCTGGGCGGTCACCGGCGGCGCGTACGTCCAGAGCGACACCACCGCCGAGGACACCCTGGTCACCGTCGGCGACCCCGCCTGGCGCGACTACGACCTGCATGTGAAGGCCACCAAGCGCGAGGGACGCGAGGGCTTCCTGATCGCCTTCGGCGTCAAGGACACCGGAAACCACTACTGGTGGAACCTCGGCGGCTGGAACAACACCCGCTCGGCGGTGGAGAAGTCGTCCGGCGGCGGCAAGCAGACGATGATCGAGGACGGCACGGTGGTCGAGACCGGCCGCACCTACGACATCCGGATCGAGGTCCGCGGCCGCCAGGTGACCCTCCACCTCGACGGCCAGGAGTGGGGCAGCTTCACCGACGACGCGGTCGCCGAGCCCTTCCGCCAGGTCGTCACCCGCGACGAGACGACCGGCGAGCTGATCGTCAAGGTCGTCAACGCCCAGGAGAGCCCGGCCCGTACGAGGATCGACCTCGGCCCGGGCGCGGCCGTCGCACCGACCGCCCGCCTGACCGTCCTGCGCGGCGACCCGGACGCGGTCAACACCGCCGACGAACGGCCGATCAGGCCGGAGGAGTCGGTGATCGACGGTGTGGACGCCGCCTTCACCCACACCTTCCCGCCCCACTCGGTCACCTTCATGCGCATCGCGGAGCGCACGCCGTAGGCGGGACGCACACGTGCGGGCGGGACGCACACGGAGGCGCCCGTACCCCCGGGACGTGGGGTACGGGCGCCTCCTGTGTGTGCGGCCGGACGGGGCTCAGGCCTCCAGCTCGTAGAAGGCGAACTCCTCCCACGAACCGCCGATCTGGGCGGAACGGGCCCGCAGCGCGTACTGGAGAGACCCGGTGTAGCCGTTCTCCATGGCGACGAAGAGGCCGTTCAGCGTGGACTGGAGCGCCCAGCGGTCCAGCTCCTCGTTGTAGTACACGACGAACCGCTCCCAGCCGCCCACCCCGGTGGAGCGGGCACGCAGCAGGTTCTGGGAGCTGCCGGTGAAGTTCTTCTCCACCGCCACGTACAGGTTGTTGGCCAGCGACCTCAGGGCGTAGGTCTCGGTGGTGTCGTCCCACTCGAAGGCGAAGCCCTCCCAGGAACCGCCGAACTCGGCGGAACGGGCCCGCAGCGCACCGGTGTTGGGAGCCGGGTAGTTCTTCTCGGTCGTCACGAACCGCTCGTTGCGGACCGACTGCATCGCGATGAGGGAGACCTCGTCCGCTTCCGAGCCCTGCTCGGTGAGGTTCTGGGCGGCGGGCCCCTGGTCGGCGGGGGAGCGCTTGCCGTTCAGGGCGGCCACCTCGTCACCCTCGACCACTTCCCAGCCGGCCGGTACGGCGGCCTGCGCGGCGGCCGGACGGCCGGTCTGCGGGGCGGCCGCGGCCGCCGGGGCCGTCAGCGCGGAGGCCCCCACCAGAGCGCTCAGGGCCAGAAGAACGGAGGTCATGCGTCGCACGGGTCGTCCTCACCTTCGGTGAATCGGCGGTGATTCCGGGGCGGCGGAGAAGCGAATTCGACACCTTCGGGCGTCTGTGCGCAACGGAACGCGCGGCTGTCCGCGCGGTGATTTCCCCCTGCTCTCGCCACGCCCCCGGAACCGCGATCGGAACGCCCTCCCCTCGGACGCTCCCGCGGCTGCCCCGCGCTGATCCACGAGGCAGCGCCAGAGTATCGGCGGGCGCCTTCCTTCGGCGGGCTCATTCCGTTCATTTTCCGGATCGGAAAGGAATTCCCCCGGGGCGACCGGTTCCGCAACCCCGGGTTAACGTGGAGGAAGGAATCCGTTCGCCGGACGCCTAAAGCGCGGAGACCTTTTCCGGGAGGTCTTCCCGGACCGGTTCGCGGCGGGCGGCCCACGGCTCGCACAGCAGCACCACGAGCGCCCCGGTGGCGAGCACCCCACCGACCAGGACCGCGCCCCTCACCCCGGCTCCGGTGGGCAGTAGCAGACCGCCGGTGAAGGAGCCGCCGGCGATGCCGACGTTGAAGACCGCCGATCCGACCGCCGAGGCGATCTCGGTGCTGCCGGGCGCCACCTGGAGGATCCTGCTCTGCAGGGCGGTGGTCATCGCGGCCATGGAGAACCCCAGCAGGGCGACCAGGCAGACGGCCGCGGGGCGTGCGCCGCCGGACAGGTACAGCCCCCACATCACCGCCGCCAGCAGGGCCACGGCCAGCGCCATGGTGTGCCGGGGGCGGCCGTCCACGAGGGCGCCGGCCATGTAGGTGCCCACGATGCCGGCCACCCCCGACGCCAGCAGCACGGGGACCACGGCCGACTGCCGGAACCCGGCCACATCGGTGAGAAAGGCGGTGATGTAGGTGTAGCCGCTGAACACACCCCAGATCACCAGGGCGGTCGTCACCATCAGGACCGCGAACCGGCGGACGCTCGGCTCGGCCCCGACCGAGGCGTGACCACCCCCCGGAGCCATGGGCGGCAGCAGGGCGGTGACGGTGACGAGGGCGAGCAGGCCGAAGGCGCTCATCACCACGAAGGGGATCCGCCAGCCGGCCTGCTGGCCCAGCCAGGTACCCGCGGGCACGCCCACCACAGCGGCCAGGGACAGCCCGGAGAACAGCCCGGCGACCACCTTGCCGCGCACCTCGGGCGAGAACAGCCCGGCGGCGGTGGCCGCGACGATCGACCAGAACACCG
Organism: Streptomyces sp. ICN903; assembly: GCF_022015835.1. NCBI lineage: Bacteria > Bacillati > Actinomycetota > Actinomycetes > Kitasatosporales > Streptomycetaceae > Streptomyces > Streptomyces sp. ICN903. Next base: position 5,682 of record NZ_JAKMAY010000254.1, read on the forward strand.
CGTGGGTCAGCGCGACCGCGATCCGTGCGGCGAGCAGCACCCAGTAGCCCGGGGTCGCCGCGGAGACCAGGTTCGCGGCGACGAAGACGCTCAGCAGCACGATGAGCAGCGCACGCCGCGGCACCCTGCGGACCAGATGCGTCAGGGGCACCGAGGCCACCGCCACGACCAGGCCGTAGCCGGTCACCAGCAGGCCCACCGCCGACCTCGACACGTCCAGGTCCCCGGCGATGACCGGGAGCAGTCCGACCGGCAGGGTCTCCACCGTGCTCAGGGAGAACAGGGCCACCGCCAGTGCCACGACCACCGCCACGGCGGCCGGAGTACGCAAAGGGGGTGTGGTCGCGGGCTGCGGTACCGTCACTGGATTTCCTTTCCTGATGCCCGTCCGGGGGCGGACGACAGGGCCGGACACGGACTCGGGCGGCGCCATTGAACACATGTGCCAGTGCTCGGTGCAAGCGCTTTCCCCTCAAATTCCGACCTTGCGCGGCCATGCTCCGCTCCGACCGGGAGAAAAGGGTCGGCCGAAAAATTTTCGGCTACTGGAGTAGGTTCTCGTGGTCGTCGGTGTGGGCCTTCGGTACCGCCGCGAACTCCTCGCACCTGGCTCCTGAACGGGTGCGGGTGCGGGTGCGTGCGGGGGTCGGGGCCGGTCCGGGGCGAACATTCCGGACGGCATTATTTACGGCCGTTGCCGCACACCGTTGGGTAGAGCGCCTATTGGCCGCAAATAACGCTTGAGTGTCCGGAACGTCCGCCCCTCCCCGTCCCCTCCCGCCGTCGCCCGGCTGCGGGCGTGGGGTGAAGACGCTCGCCGCTTCCGTCGGCACCGCTTCCCGGCGGTCTCGCCTCCTGCTTCGCGCGATACAGTCGGCCCTCGGTCCATTGACCCCCCGGAAGCTCCGACCTCGACCAGGGACACCTGTGACCAGTGCGACGCAAGCGCGGCATGCCGGGGACGCGTAACCCCGGCCGCGCCAAGGCCGTCCGCTGGTTCGCCGGCGTGGCGGCCCTGGCCGCCGTCGTCCTCGTCGGCCTGTATGTGTACCGGGCTGACGAGCGCGGGCAGTCGACAGCTCCCAAGCCTCAGCCGTGTGCCGACGAGACCGTCCGCTGCCACCTGCTCCCCACGGGAGTGTGGGCGGTGATCTACACACCCCCCGGTGAGGATGGCGCGCCGGCCACCCGCGCACCCGGAGAACGGGACGGACTGGTCCTCTGGGACCCGGGAAGGCCCGGACTGCGTCCACTGGCCGCCGTGGCCGCCCGATCGCTTCTTCCTTCCTGGCTGCGTCACCGGGCGGTGGCCACATTCGTCGAGCCCTGGGCTGCTCATGGGGTCAGCGCCGAATGCCTGGAAACCGTCACTGACGTGTCGGAGGGCGGCGAACTATCGGAATGGCAGACGAAGAACTGGCCCGACGATTTCCGGAACTCCTGCGACATGGGCCTCTACCGCCTCGACCGTGCGGAATACCACGAGTCGTTCAAGGAGCTCGTCGAGAAGGAGGGGGAGATATCGGGGGTGTACGCGCAGTCCTTCGGGGCGGTCCGGGCGACGGCTGTGATGCCCGAACTGGAACGCACTGGCGGCTGGGCGGTGATGGACGCTCCCGCGCCTCCGCCGGGCACCTCCGCGACCACGCTCATGACCGAGCGGAGCCTCGCGGTGGAGGCGGGCTTGCAGGACGTCATGGAATGCGACGAAAGCGATGCGGCCTCCGACTGCCGACAGAAGCTTCACCGGACGCTCCGGGACATGGGCTACGACGGCACGCAGACCGGCCTCGCCGATGAGTACGAGCGGATGACCGCTCTTTTCTCCCTCTCCCGTGACCTCGGGAAAAACGCCGAACCACTGCGCGGGATCCTGGCCAACTGGCCGGATATCGGCAAGGCGGGCAAAGGGGTCATGGAGTCCGGCAGCCGCAGCTACACCCGCCGTCACCGCGACGGTCAGGTACTTCCGGAGTTCGTGGGGTACCTCGCCAACGTCTGTACCGCGTACCGGGGGTGGGGGGCAGGTGCGGGGTCGCCGGAGAGGAATCCCCTCGGAGCCGCGCTCTCACGTATGCACCGCCCGTGCTCGGTGATGCCTGCCGGCGCGGACTCCACATGGACGATGCCCGAGGCGAAGGAAGCACCGAGACTGCTTATCCTCGTGAATCCCCTGGACCCGGTCGCCCCGCCCTATGCGGCGGAAGCATGGGCCGAGAAGTACCCTGACGCCGACCGTCTGGGTTACAGGTATCCAGGCCACAGGAAGGCGCCCGGGGAACTCGACGAAGAGGTTTCCGCCTGGGTCGCCGGATCGGCCGACTGACGCGGCATCAACGGTGTGCCCCGGTCACCCCGTCGGGGGCGTCGGTGCCCGGGTGGTACGCGTGGAGGTGGACCAGAACGGCAGGTTCCTTGTGCCATCGGGGTTCCGAGGCGCCGGACTCCCCTGCCCGTCCCGTACGAACCAGACCGTCCGGCTGCGGGGGACGTCCCGGAAGAAGGCTGCGGTCCGCGTACCACTCCGGCTCACAGCCACCGCGACGTAGCGGTCACTCCTACTGCGAAAGCCTTTGACCGACCGATCTGTCGGGGCGAGCGCTGAGCATCGGCACAGCGCGACGGACAGCCGGGAACCAGCCGCAGCCGGGCGACGGCGGGAGGGGACGGGGAGGGGCGGACGTTCCGGACACTCCGGGGTTCCCCATGCCGAAGGCCAGGGGAGTTATTTGCGGCCAATGAGCGCTTCACATAACGGTGTACGGCAACGGCCGTAAATAATAC
>NZ_JAKMAY010000255.1:0-8431 GCF_022015835.1 Streptomyces sp. ICN903
AGCCCGTCCCCGCAGCCGCCGCCGGAGCCACCGTATGCCGGTGCGGGCGGGGACGGGCTGGGGTCTCGCTATGCGGTCCGGTCGAGCGCGCGCAGCGAACGGTCGGTGATCGACCTCGCTCCGCGGCCGATCGCGATCGTGCCGGACTGGACCAGCTCCTTGATGCCGAACTGCTCCAGCATCTTGAGCATGGCCTCCAGCTTGTCGCTGCTGCCGGTCGCCTCGATGGTGACGGCCTCCGGGGAGACGTCGACGGTCTTGGCGCGGAAGAGCTGGACGATCTCGACGATCTGCGAACGGGTCTCGTTGTCGGCGCGGACCTTCACCAGGACGAGTTCGCGCTGGACGGCGGACCCCGGCTCCAGTTCGACGATCTTCAGGACGCTGACGAGCTTGTTGAGCTGCTTGGTCACCTGCTCCAGCGGGAGGTCCTCGACGTTCACCACGATGGTGATGCGGGAGATGTCGGGGTGCTCGGTGACGCCGACGGCGAGCGAGTCGATGTTGAAACCGCGACGGGAGAACAGGGCGGCGATCCGGGCGAGGATGCCCGGGGTGTTCTCCACCAGGACGGAGAGCGTGTGCTTGGACATCGGTTGTGGTGTTCCGTTCCTCGGATTCCTCTGGGGCTCTGTCGTCCGGGACTCAGTCGTCGCCGTCGCCGAAGTCGGGGCGGACGCCGCGCGCCGCCATGACCTCGTCGTTGGAGGTGCCGGCCGCGACCATCGGCCAGACCATCGCGTCCTCGTGGACGATGAAGTCCACGACCACGGGGCGGTCGTTGATGGAGTTGGCCTTCTCGATCACCGCGTCGAGCTGCGCGGGGTCCTCGCAGCGGATGCCGACGCAGCCCATGGCCTCCGCCAGCTTCACGAAGTCCGGGACGCGGGTGCCCCTGTTCCCGGGGCCGACGGCGTCCGGGCCGCTGTGCAGCACGGTGTTGGAGTAGCGCTGGTTGTAGAAGAGGGTCTGCCACTGGCGGACCATTCCCAGGGCTCCGTTGTTGATGATCGCGACCTTGATCGGGATGCCGTTGAGCGCGGCGGTCACCAGCTCCTGGTTGGTCATCTGGAAGCAGCCGTCGCCGTCGATCGCCCAGACGGTGCGGTCCGGGACGCCGGCCTTGGCGCCCAGCGCGGCCGGGACGGCGTAGCCCATGGTGCCCAGGCCGCCGGAGTTCAGCCAGGTGGCGGGCTTCTCGTACTTGACGAAGTGGGCGGCCCACATCTGGTGCTGGCCCACCCCGGCGGCGAAGACCGTGCCCTCGGGGGCCAGTGCGCCGATGCGCTCGATGACCTGCTGCGGGGCCAGCGAGCCGTCCTCGGGGTGGTCGTAGCCCAGCGGGTAGGTCTCGCGCCAGCGGTTCAGCTGCTGCCACCACTCGGTGTGGTCGCCGGTGTTGCCCGCCTCGTGCTCGGCGCGGACGGCCACGACCAGGTCGGCGATGACCTCGCGGGCGTCACCGACGATCGGGACGTCGGCGGCGCGGTTCTTGCCGATCTCGGCCGGGTCGATGTCCGCGTGCACGACCTTCGCGTAGGGCGCGAAGGAGTCCAGTCTGCCGGTGACGCGGTCGTCGAAGCGGGCGCCGAGCGCGACGATCAGATCGGCCTTCTGCAGGGCGGTGACGGCCGCGACGGTGCCGTGCATGCCGGGCATGCCCAGGTGCTGCGGGTGGCTGTCGGGGAAGGCGCCCAGCGCCATCAGGGTGGTGGTCACCGGAGCGCCGGTCAGCTCGGCCAGCACCTTCAGCTCGGTGGTGGCCCCGGCCTTCAGGACGCCGCCGCCCACGTACAGCACCGGGCGGGCGGCCTCGGTGATCAGCCGGGCGGCCTCGCGGATCTGCTTGGCGTGCGGCTTGGTCACCGGGCGGTAGCCGGGCAGGTCCGTGGTGGGGGGCCAGGAGAACGTCGTCTGCGCCTGCAGGGCGTCCTTGGCGATGTCCACCAGGACCGGGCCGGGCCGGCCGGTGGAGGCGATGTGGAACGCCTCGGCGATCACCCTCGGGATCTCGGCCGGGTCGGTGACCAGGTAGTTGTGCTTGGTGATCGGCATCGTGATGCCGCAGATGTCGGCTTCCTGGAAGGCGTCGGTACCGATCGCCTTGGAGGCCACCTGGCCGGTGATCGCGACCAGGGGGACGGAGTCCATGTGCGCGTCGGCGATCGGGGTGACCAGGTTGGTGGCGCCGGGACCGGAGGTGGCCATGCAGACGCCGACCTTGCCGGTGGCCTGGGCGTAGCCGGTGGCGGCGTGGCCCGCGCCCTGCTCGTGGCGGACGAGGACGTGGCGCACCCGGGAGGAGTCCATCATCGGGTCGTAGGCGGGCAGGATGGCGCCGCCTGGAATGCCGAATACCGTGTCGGCGCCGACTTCCTCGAGAGAACGGATGAGGGACTGGGCTCCCGTGACGTGCTCGACGGTGGCGGGCTGCGGCTGTGCTCCGCCGGTACGGGCCCGCGGCTGCGGGCGGGGGGCCCCGGTGGCCTGCTCGGTCATCACTTGTCTCTTCTCGGAGAGTTGAGGGTTTGACGCTCGTTGTAGGTGGCTGTGGGTGGGTCGCGCTCGAGTGCCGCTGGCACCGGTGCAACAAAAAACCCCTCGTGCCGTCAGGCAAGCGAGGGGAGCGCGTCGATGTCGTCCACAGGGCGGGCATGCCCCGTGTCAGTCGACGCGCTGTCCAATTACGAGAAGTCGGGTGCGCATGGCACCGACCTTCCTCCCGTGGCGCCTGAGGTGTCAAGTGGGTGGGACGGACGTCTCACTATTTGAGCGCAACGGAGGATGCGCCACCGGGCCGCGCGCGGTCGGCCCACTCCTGTGCGCGGGCAGCGAACCGGCGACCACCACCGAGCGGCCGGCGCCCGGGAAGTGCTGCTCCTCACCGGCGACAGGGTAGCTCCCGCGGGCCAGGGCACGCCTGAGCCGGTGCTCGTCCAGGGGCTTGGAGAAGGCGGCCCCCTGGGCATGGGTGCAGCCCAGCGCGCGCAGCGCCGCGGCCTGTTCGGGCAGGTCCACGCCGTCGGCGACGGAGAGCATCCCGAGGTCGTCGGCGATCCGCAGCAGCCCGGAGGTGATTTTCCGCACCCGAGGGGAGTCCACCACGCCGTCGACCAGCGTGCGGTCCAGCCTCAGCGCGTCGGCGGGAAGCCTGCGGAGCGCGGCGAGACCGGAGTGGGCGCCACCGAAGCCGTCCAGGGTGATGCCGACCCCGATGCGCCGCAGTGCGGTGACCCACAACTCCAGTTCGTCCAGGGATACGCGGGGGTCGGTGTCGGCCAGTTCGACGACGAGGGCGTCGGGCGGCAGCCCGTGCCGGGACAGCAGCGCCTCGACGGTGGCCGGAGTCGTGGAACGGTCGGTGAGGCGGCGCGCGTCCAGCCGTACGGACACCGGCACGCGGTAGCCCGCCTGATGCCGTTCGGCGGCCTGCTCGACGGCCCTGCGCAGCAGCCACCGGCCCGCGTCCCCGTCACCGCGGGCGTCCGCCACGGGGCCGTGCGGGGGCTGGGGGCCGTACTGCGCCGGCGGTGCGGGCCGGGCCTGGGGAGCGGGCTGGGGCCCGCCCGGCGGGAACAGCACGCCCCGGGCGGAGCGCCTGCGGGCCTGGGCCGCGACCGAGGCGATCTTCCCGCTGGAGAGTTCGACCACGGGCTGGTGGAGCAGCGCGAACTCGCTCTCCGCCAGCACTCCGCGCAGCCGGTCGGTGGTCAGCTCCGCCCGGCGGACGGCCTCGGCCTGCGGTTGCGAGGCGTACAGCTCGACCCGGTTCTTGCCCGCCTGCTTGGCCCGGTACATCGCCAGGTCGGCATGGCGCATCAGCACGGCCGGGGTCACTCCGGGCTCGGCGAAGGCCACGCCGATGGAGGCGGCGACCCGCGCCTCGCCCCCCTCGACCCGGTAGGGCCGGGAGAGGGTGGTGCGCAGCCGTTCGGCGATCTCCAGCACGCGGTACTCGCGCTCGGCCCGGTCGCACTTCCCGTCACCGACGATGAGCGCGGCGAACTCGTCCCCGCCGAGCCGGGCCGCGGTGTCCCCGGCTCGTACGGCCTCCCGCAGCCGGCGGGCCGCCTGGACCAGCAGTTCGTCCCCCGCCTGGTGGCCGATGGTGTCGTTGACGGCCTTGAATCCGTCGAGGTCGATGTAGAGCACCGCCGTGTGGCCCGCCCCCGCGTCGCCCCGGCGCCGGCCGCCCAGCGCCTGGCGGACCCGCTCGGTGAACAGCGAGCGGTTGGGCAGGTCGGTCAGCGGGTCGTGGGAGGCGTTGTGCTGGAGCTGAGCCTGGAGCCGCACCCGTTCGGTCACATCGCGGCTGTTGAAGATCAGGCCGCCCTGGTAGCGGTTGATCGTGGACTCGATGTTGAGCCAGCGGCCAGAGGCGTGCCGGATGCGGCACTCGATGCGGGTGGAGGCCTCCTCCCGGGGCGGGGTGGCCAGGAAGCGGCGCACCTCGTGCAGGACCCGGCCCAGGTCCTCGGGGTGGATGAGGGAGGCCAGCTCGGAGCCGACCAGTTTGTCCGGCTCCCGGCCGTAGACGCCGGCGGCGGCCGGGGAGACGTAGCGCAGCATCCCGGCCGGCGAGGCGATCATGATGACGTCGCTGGACCCCTGCACCAGCGACCTGAAGTGGTTCTCCTTCTGGGCCAGTTCCTGGGTGAGGCGGATGTTCTCCAGCAGCATGATGCCCTGCCGGACCACCAGGGCCAGTACGACGGTGCAGCCGGTCAGCAGCACCACCGGATCGATGGCCCCGCCGTCGCGGACGTTGTAGAGGATCCCCAGGGTGCAGACGGCGGCCGCCAGGTACGGGGCGAGGGCGGCCAGCGACCCGGCCACCGCTCCGTTCCCGGGCGCGGGAGGCCGGACGGCCGGGCGCAGGGGGGCGTGCCGGCTGCCGCCCCCCTCCCGGCAGCCGACCCAGGGGGCGTACGCGAGCAGCAGCGAGCCGGCGAACCAGCCGGCGTCGAGGATCTGACCGGAGGAGTAGTTCTCCCGCAGCAGGGGCGAGGTGAACAGGGCGTCGCAGAGCACGGTGAGCGCGAGTGCCCCGATGACGGTGTTGACGGCCGACCGGTGGGTGGACGAGCGGCGGAAGTGGAGCGCGAGGACCATGCTGATCAGCACGATGTCCATCAGGGGGTAGGCCAGCGACAGGGCCACCAGGGAGAGGGACTCGCCCTGCCAGTACGAGGGGTGGTCCAGCGCCAGGCTCCAGGAGAGGGTGAGCAGCGATCCCCCGACCAGCCAGGTGTCCAGGACCAGGCGCGTCCAGCCGGCCCGGGAGACCGGCCGTTTGGCGAGCACCAGCAGTCCGACGATGGCGGGTGGCGCGAAGAGCAGGAAGCAGAAGTCCGCCGCGGAGGGGCTGGGCACGGGTACGCCCAGCACGACCTCGTACCAGCCCCAGATCCCGTTGCCGAGCCCGGCCATCGCCGAGGAGATCCCGAACAGCGTCCAGGCGGGCCGGAAGGGCGTGTCCGGGTGGGTGCGGGCGTAGTGCACGCACGATCCCGCGGCCGCGAAGGCCGCGGCGCTCAGCCCGAAGTCGCCCATGAACAGCGCCACCGCCGGGGATCCCCAGCCCAGCAGCGCGCCCAGCGCGTACGCCCCGCACAGGGCGGCGAGCACCAGCCGCGGGAACGCCCGCCGCTCCCCGGCCCCCGTCCCGCCGTGCGGGCGGGCCGTGCGGGGCAGCCACGGGAAGCGCGGCTGTTCCGCCCCCCGGGCGCTCATCGCGCCGCCCCCGGGTGCGGCAGTCCCTGCCCCGGCCCGCGGAGCCCGGGCCTGGGCGGTGTCCAACACCGTTGATGCGTCCGGTGGTTCGTCCGGTGGCCGTGCATGTCGCCCGTCCCCCCTCGCTGGTCTGGTACGCCCCCGGATCGGACGATACACCAGAACGGTCACTCAGGGACATAGCACTTCTACACAGCGTGACTGATAGGGGAATTGCCGATACAATCCGCAGCCACCCGTATCCGGAGCGTACGGATGGCCGTGCGGGCGGTCGTCCGCGTCTGCACCACCCGTCTCGCGCCCCCGTCCCCCTCCCGTCCCCTCTGCCGCCGGACGGCCGCGCGGCCGTCCGGCGGGGCCGTCACCCGGCCGAGGCGACGATGTTCTCCGGTTCCTCCCCGGCCGCGAAGCGCCGCAACTGGGCCCGGAGCAGCCGCTTGGCGCGCGGCAGGAACGCGGACGTCGGGCCTCCGACGTGCGGTGTGATCAGGGTTCCGGGCGCCTTCCACAGCGGATGACCGGCGGGCAGCGGCTCGGGGTCGGTGACGTCGAGCGCCGCCCGCAGCCGCCCGGACTCCAGCTCCGCCAGCAGCGCACCGGTGTCCACGACGGCGCCGCGCGCGACGTTCACCAGCAGCGCTCCGTCCTTCATGCGCGCCAGGAAGTCCGCGTCCACCAGATGGCGGGTGGCGTCGGTGAGCGGGGTGACCAGGAAGACCACGTCGGCCTCGGGCAGCAGCCGGGGCAGGTCGGCGAGAGTGTGCACCGGGCCGCGCGGCACGGTGCGGGCGCTGCGGGCCACCCGGTGGACCGCCTCCGGTTCGAAGGGCGTCAGCCGGTCCTCGATGGCGGCGCCGATGGAGCCGTAGCCGACGATCAGCGCCGTCCGGTCGGCGAGGGCGGGCCGGAAGCCCGGCGTCCACCGGCCGGTGTCCTGGGCGCGGACGAAGTCGGGGATGCCGCGCAGCGAGGCGAGGGCGAGGGCGAGCGCCAGTTCCGCGGTGCTCGCGTCGTGGACGCCGCGGGCGTTGCACAGCACGGTGCCCCGGGGCAGTTGCGGTACGGCGGACTCCACGTGGTCGATGCCGGCGGTGAGCGTCTGCACCACGCGCACGTTCGGCATGTGCGCCAGCGGCCGTACGGCGACGGCCTGACCCTTCAGATAGGGAACGGCGTAGAAGACGCAGTCCGCGGGGTCCGCCGGGAACTCCTCCTCCCCGTCCCAGTGGACGTAGCGGAACGAAGCGGGCAGCCCGCCCATCTCGGCGGGCGGAATGGGCAGCCAGACGTCTGCGGAAGCCATGGCCAGAGGCTATCCGGAGGCTGTGCGGAGGCGCCGGAAGGCACCCGTTAGGTTGGGAGCGCCCTACGGGGGCGACCCCGCGGGGGCGAGGAGGGAGCACGTCCAGGTGGAGCGCAGGACAATCGGTGCGGGGGCGCTGGAGGTGGGTGCCATCGGGCTCGGCTGCATGCCGATGAGCTGGGCCTACACCGCGTCCGAGCGGGACGGCGAGTCCTCGATGCGCACGGTGCACGCGGCCCTCGACCGCGGGGTGACGCTGCTGGACACCGCCGACATGTACGGGCCGTTCACCAACGAGCTGCTGCTGGGCAGGGTGCTGCGGCGACGCCGCGCGGACGTGTTCGTCTCCACCAAGTGCGGCCTCCTCGTCGGCGAGCAGCACATCGTCGCCAACGGGCGCCCCGGCTATGTGAAGCGCGCCTGCGACGCCTCGCTGCGCCGGCTGCAGACCGATGTGATCGACCTCTACCAGCTCCACCGCGCCGATCCGGAGGTGCCCATCGAGGAGACCTGGGGCGCGATGGCCGAACTGGTCGCGGCCGGCAAGGTGCGCTCGCTGGGGCTGTGCGCGGTGGGCGCGCGGGAGCGGCGCCGGGGGGCGAACGCACCCGCGTACGCCGGAACGCTCCGGCAACTGGAGCGGATCCAGCAGGTCTTCCCGGTCAGCTGTGTGGAGGCCGAGCTGTCGGTGTGGTCCCCCGAGGCCCTGACCTCGCTGCTGCCGTGGTGCGAGGCGCGCGGCATCGGCCTTCTGGCCGCGATGCCGCTGGGCAGCGGCTTCCTGACCGGCACCCTCACCCCGGGCGGCGGCTTCGAGCGCGACGACGTACGCGCCCGGCATCCGCGGTTCACTGCCGAGATGATGGCCGCCAACCAGCCGATCGTCGCCGGGCTGCGGCGCGTCGCCGCCCGGCACGGCGACGCCACCCCGGCGCAGGTGGCCCTGGCCTGGCTGCTGGCCCAGGGGCGGCACGTGGTTCCGGTGCCGGGCGCCAAGAAGGAGCGCTGGGCGGTGGAGAACGCGGCGGCGGTGCGTCTGGAGCTGAACTCGCGGGACCTGGCGGAGATCGCCGCGCTGCCCGCCGCCCAGGGGTCGTGGGACTGAGCCGGGAACATCCGGCGCCTCCACGGCGTACGGTCGGGTGTACGGGCCGGCCCGGCGCGCACCGCGTGCACGGCCGGCCCCCGCACCGCAGGCGAGAGCTGCCCGTAGTCGAGTAGTCGAAAGGCGCACCGATGCTGCGAAGCCGTCCCCCGTCCGTACGTCCGCGTCCGCGGCCGCCGCTGCGGAAGGCCGCCGTCGCCCTCGCCGGGCTCGCCCTGCTGGCGGCGGGCTGTTCGGACGGCGGGTCCGGTGAGGGGCCCCCGGACCGCACCGGCACCACCTCCTCCCCC
>NZ_JAKMAY010000256.1:0-8398 GCF_022015835.1 Streptomyces sp. ICN903
CCCACCCGTCCCGCCGAGCCCGCGGGATCGGCGGATGCGCCGCGGCCCTCGTCCTGGCCGTCACGGCCGCCGTACCCGCCTCCGCCGCGCCCACCGACGCGAGCGGCGGCCCGGCGGGCGGAGGCCTGAACGAGGTCCTGTTCGTCGGCAACAACTGGGACGGGACGGCCGACGTCATCGAGTCCACCGGCGACTACGCGAAGGTCGGCCGGATCAACGTCGTCCCCGACAAGAAGGAGCGGATGCGGGAGATCCACCTCAACCCGATCCGACTCGCCTTCTTCCTCGGCATCCGCCACACCGTCGGCGAGGGCCACGACCAGTACGTCGACGACATGTACTCCACCCCGGACGGCTCGGCCGTCGTCGTCTCCCGCCCCAGCTTCGCCGACGTGGTCTCGATCGACGTGGCCACGGGGAAGGTCAACTGGCGCTTCCCGGTGTCGGGTTTCCGCTCCGACCACATGGCGGTCTCGCCCGACGGCCGCCGCGTGGCGGTGTCGGCCTCCACCTCCAACACCGTCCACGTCCTCGACATCGTCACGGGGAAGGAGGTGGGCTCGTTCAAGACCGGCGACAAGCCGCACGAGAACGTCTTCACCGACGGCGGCCGGTACATCTGGAACATGTCCATCGGGGAGGTCAACAACGACCTCGACGCGCCCTGGCTGGACTGGACGAAGGGCGACCGGCGCATCACGGTCGCCGACGCGCACACCTTCGAGCGGGTGAAGGTGATCGACATGCGCGAGCGGCTGGACGCCTTCGGCCGAGAGGACCTCTCCGACTCGGTGCGGCCCGTGGCCTTCACACCGGACGAGTCCAGGCTGTACTTCCAGGTGTCGTTCTTCAACGGCTTCCTGGAGTACGACGTGGCCGCCGACGAGATCACCCGGATCAAGGAGCTGCCGAAGAACCCGGACACCGACGAGGACCGCACCACCTGGGTCAACGACTCGCGCCACCACGGCATGTCGATGAACCCCCGGGGCACGAAGCTGTGCGTCGCCGGGACGATGGACGACTACGCCACCGTCGTGGACCGCAGGACGCTGGAGGAGGGGCCGCTTGTGGAGGTCTCCAAGCCGTACTGGGCGACGGTGAGCGGCGACGGCAGGCACTGCGTGGTCTCCGAGAGCGGATCCGACCAGGTCACCGCGATCGACTTCGCGACCGGCCGGAAGGTGGCCTCCGTGCCCGTCGGCGACCACCCGCAGCGGGTGCGCGTGGGGCACGTCCCGGCCGGGTGGGCCGGTCCCTCCGCCGGCTGACGCGCGCCCGTCCCCCGCTCCTGCCCCCGGCTCCCGCTCCCGGGCCCGCTTCCGGACCCGGGGGCGGGAGCGTCGGCGTGGACGGCCCGGCCCGCCCGGGCGCATGATCGGAGCGGACCGCGGCGGTCGGGTCGGACCGTGGGCCCGCCGGGCAGGGTGGGCGTCGAAGGGAGGGCCTGTGATCTCGGCACTCAACCGGCTCGTCGACCTCGTCGAGGAGCACATCGCAGAGCAGACGGCGCGGCACCTCGCCGAGGACCTCGACGTCCGGGGGCTGGCCGGGGAACTCGGTACGACCGAGTACCACCTGCGCCGTATGTTCTCCTCGCTGGCCGGGATGCCGCTGTCGGAGTACGCGCGCCGGCGCCGCATGACCGTCGCCGCCGCCGACGTGGTCCGCGGTGAGGACGGTCTGCTGGGCATCGCGGTCCGGTACGGATACGGCTCGGCCGAGGCGTTCGGCCGCGCGTTCCGCGCCGTCCACGGCGCCGGCCCCGGTGACGTGCGCCGCGACGGAGGCCCCCTTCGCGCACAACCGCAGCTCAGGTTCCACCTGACCGTCGAAGGGAGCACCCCCATGGACACCCGCCTCGCCGACCGCCCCGCTTTCCGCCTGGCCGGACACGCGGCCCGCGTTCCGCTCATCCACCAGGGCGTCAACCCGCACATCCAGCGGCACATCGCCGCACTGCCGCAGGAGGAGCACCTCCGGCTGAAGGAGCTCTGCGACACCGAGCCGGGAGGCCTGCTGCAGGTCTGCGACGACCTCGACCCCGACGCCACGGAGGGGAGCGAACTGACCTATCTGCACGGGGTCGCCGTCTCCCGGGACACGCCGGTCCCCGGCGACCTCGACACCATCGAGGTGCCGGCCGGCAGATGGGCGGTCTTCCGTACCGCCGGACCGTATCCGCAGGCCCTGCAGGCGACCTGGGCCGCGACCGCGACCGAGTGGTTCCCCTCCAACCCGTGGCGGCTGCGGCCGGGGCCCTCGATCGTCGCGGTCCTGGAGCGCGCCGACGACTTCACCACCGCGACCTGCGAGCTGTGGCTGCCCGTCGAACCGGCGGTGTGACGGACCGCGCCGCGGGGCCGGCCCGGGCCGGCCCCGCCACTTCGTCCGTGCACGGCCCTTGCCGTCCCGCGTCGGCCGCCCCTATCGTCTCGGGAGCGCTCCCACGCTTTCTCCCGCACCACACCTTCCGTCGGCGCCCCTGGCGTGCACCTCTCCGTCCGGCGTGCTGATGAATCGATTCACCCAGGCTCTTCCCCCACCCGTGGGTGCGCCACCCCCGAAAAGGAGCCGCCATGCCTGCCCACAGCACAACCCCGAGACCCCGCTCGAGCCCCCGCTCCCGCCTGAGAGGGCTGTACGCCGCCGCGTGCGCCGCGCTGCTGGCCGCCGTCTCGCTCGTCGCCCTGCCCGCGCAGGAGGCCGGCGCCGCGGAGATCGACACCTCCGCCTACTACCAGCTCGTCTCCCGCCACAGCGGCAAGGCGATCGACGTCTTCGAACGCTCCACCGACAACGGCGCCTCCGTGGTGCAGTGGACGCCGGGGACGGGCTACAACCAGCAGTTCCGCTTCGTCCCCTCCGGCGACGGCTGGTACCGGATCGCCGCCCGCCACAGCGGCAAGGTGCTGGACGTGGAGGCACGTTCCACCGCCGACGGCGCGAACGTCGTCCAGTGGGACGACAAGAACGGTCACAACCAGCAGTTCCGCGTCGCCGACTCCGACGGCGGCCACGTCCGGCTGATCAACCGCCACAGCGGCAAGGCGCTGGACGTGTGGGAGTGGTCCACCGCCGACGGCGCGAGGATCTCCCAGTACACCGACACCGGCGGGCACAACCAGCAGTGGCGCCTGGTGAGGGTGGGCGGCGACGACGGAGGCGGGAACGAGCCCCCGCCCGGGGACGCCAAGCAGATGGAGGACCTCGACCGGGGCCTGGTCTCGGTCCGCTCGGGATCGGGCAACCTCGTCTCGTGGCGGCTGCTGGGGACCGAGAGCCGCGACACCGCCTTCAACCTCTACCGGGGCGGGACGAAGGTGAACTCCTCGCCCATCACCGGCTCCACCAACCACCTGGACGCCGGCGCCCCCGCCGACGCCTCCTACACCGTGCGCGCGGTGGTCGACGGCGCCGAACAGGCCGCCTCCGGCCCCTCGCTGCGCTTCACCGGCGGCAACCACCTGGACGTGCCGCTCTCCCGCCCCGGCTCCACCTACACCCCCGTCGAGGCCTCCCCCGGGGACCTGGACGGCGACGGGCAGTACGAACTGGTCGTCAAGTGGGACCCGGACAACGCCAAGGACAACTCCCAGTCCGGCACCACCGGCAACGTCTACATCGACGCCTACCGCCTCAGCGGTCAGCGGCTGTGGCGCATCGACCTGGGCCGCAACATCCGTGCCGGAGCCCACTACACCCAGTTCCAGGTCTACGACTACGACGGCGACGGCCGCGCCGAGGTCGCCATGAAGACCGCCGACGCCACCCGCGACGGACGCGGCACCGTCATCGGGAACGCAGGCGCCGACCACCGCAACTCCAGCGGCTACATCCTGTCCGGCCCCGAGTACCTGACGATGTTCGACGGACTCACCGGCGCCGCGCTGGACACCGTGAACTACGAGCCCGGCCGCGGCAACGTCTCCTCCTGGGGCGACTCCTACGGCAACCGCGTCGACCGCTTCCTGGCCGGCACCGCCTACCTCGACGGCGCCCGGCCCTCCCTGATCATGGCCCGCGGCTACTACACCCGCGCCACCATCGCCGCCTGGGACTTCCGGAACGGGCAGCTCACCCGGCGCTGGCTGTTCGACTCCGACAACTCCGGCAACGGCGCGGCCTACGGCCAGGGCAACCACCAGCTGTCCGTCGCCGACGTGGACGCCGACGGCCGCCAGGAGATCGTCTACGGCTCGGCCACCGTCGACGACAACGGCACCCTGATGTACGCCACCGGCTTCGGCCACGGCGACGCCCTGCACGTGGGCGACTTCGTGCCCTCCCGGTCCGGCCTGGAGGTCTTCACCATCCACGAACCCGGCAACCAGCCCGGCTCCGACCTGCACGACGCCCGCACCGGCCAGGTCATCCACCGCACGCCCACCAGCGGCAGCGAGGGCCCGGGACGCGGCGCGGCCGGCGACATACACGCGGGCAACGCCGGGGCCGAGTTCTGGGGCTCGGGTCCGAACATGGACCGGCTGCGCAACGCCTCCGGCGGCGAGGTGGGCCGCAACCCGTCCTCGGCCAACTTCCTCGCCTGGTGGGACGGCGACCCGGTGCGCGAACTCCTCGACGGCACCCGGATCGACAAGTACGGCACCGGCGGCGACACCCGCCTGCTGACCGGCAGCGGCGTGGCCTCCAGCAACGGCACGAAGTCCACGCCCGTCCTCTCCGGCGACCTGTTCGGCGACTGGCGCGAGGAGGTGATCTGGCGGCACAGCGACAACTCCGCGCTGCGCATCTACGCCACCACCATCCCGACCGACCTGAAGCTGCACACCCTCGTCCACGACGCGCAGTACCGGGTGGCGCTGGCCTGGCAGAACACCGCCTACAACCAGCCGCCGCACCCGGGCTTCTTCCTCGGCCAGGGCATGAGCACCCCGCCCCGGCCCAACGTCTACCTGCGCTGACGAACCCGACAGCCCCCCACGGGACCGGGGCCCGCCCGCGCCGCACCGAGCGGCCCGGGCGGGCCCCGCCTACGCGCTCTCGGCGTGCGGGGTGAGGTCCACGCGCAGGTCCAGGTTCAGAGCCTCGGCGAGCCGGGCCAGCACGGGCAGCGTGGGAACCGTGCCCCCCGCCTCGAACCGGGCGACCGCCGACTGCGTCATCCGGGCCCTGCGCCCCACCTCGCCCTGCGACAGCCCGAGCTCCAGACGGCGGCCGCGCACCGTCTCGCCCAGTTCGAACCTCAGCCGCGCCGCCGCGTACTCCTGCTCGATCTCGGCGCTGACCGGACGTGCTCCGCGAGCCTGGGCAAGGCCCGTACGTCCGCTTGTGTCGGTCACAGCTCCTCCTCCACGGTGTGTCCCTCGTCCCGGCACTTCTCGAGGGCCCGTCTTGCGCGGTCCACCTCTTGGAACTCCCTCATCCGTGTCTTGGGAAACACGGTGAGCATGATGATCCGGCGCCCGGGGGCGATCCAGTAGGTGATACGAGTCCGTTCTCCGCCACAGTAGAAGCGCAACTCCCGCAACTTGCCGTCGAGCTGCCTCGTGTACGGCTCCCCCAAGTGGACGCCTCTCTCCTCCAGCAGGTCGAGGTGCATCAGAGCCTGTGCCCAGCGTTTGTCATCCAGATGCTCCAACCACGATGCGACCTCGGGTTCGAGCTCAACGGTACCCCAGTTCATAGCATCGAAGCTATACTTTTGTGAACGCGGCGACATGCTTTACCAGGGAGACCACCCGACGGAGGTAAGCCACCGGTCACGGTTGACGGCTGGCCGGTCAGGGGACGAGGACGACCTTGCCCAGGGTGGCGCGGGTCTCCAGCGCGCGGTGGGCGCGGGCCGCGTGGGCCAGCGGGAAGTGGTGGACGGGCGGGACGAGGACGCCCTCGGCGGCCAGCGCCATGGCCTCCTCCTCCAGCACCCGGATGTTCTCCATACCGCCGATGCGGTCGAACATCGGCCTGCCCAGCACCGAGCGCGAGGTGACCCCCAGCTTCCGCTGCTCCTCCTCGCCCAGCACGACCTGCCCCTCGGGCGAGAAGCCGGCCGAGGCGTAACCGTAGGAGAGATGGGAGCCACCGGGGGCGAGGAGGGCGATGGCCGTGCGGCCGAGACCGCCGCCGACGCCCTCGAAGAGGTACGTGACGGGACGCTCCCCGAACTTCTCCCGGATCCGCTCGGTCCAGTCGCCCCGGGTGTAGTCCACCGCCAGGTCCGCGCCCATGTCCTCCACCGCCCGCACCTTCTCCGGCCCGCCCGCCGCGCCGACGACGGTGGCGCCCCTGTGCCGGGCGTACTGCACCAGGAGCGATCCGATGCCCCCGGCAGCGGCCAGGACCAGCACCGTGTCGGCGGGGGAGAGGCCGGCGAAGCGGAGGACGCCCATGGCGGTGCGGCCGGTGCCGACCAGGGCGACGGCGTGGTCCTCGCTCAGGCTGCCGGGCAGCGGGTGCAGCCGCTCGGCGCCGGTGACGGCCAGCTCGGCGTACCCGCCGGGCGCCATGCCCAGATGGGCGGCGACGCGGCGGCCCAGCCACGCCGGATCGACGCCCTCGCCCAGCGCGTCCACGGTGCCGGCGACCTCCCGCCCGGGGATGGTCGGCAGCTCGGCGGGCGTGGGCGTCGGGCCGAGTCGCAGCCCCTCGCGCAGGGCGGTGTCCACCAGGTGCACCCCGGCCGCCGCGACGGCGATCCGCACCTGGCCCGGGCCGGGCTCGGGGTCCGGGACCCGCTCGTAGCGGAGGTTCCCGGCGGGTCCGAAGGCGTGCAGACGTACGGCGTGCATGGGCTCTCCCCGTGGCTGGTGGATGGTCGGCCGGTCCGGCGGGCGCCGGCGCGGCGGTGACCACTCTCCGACCTCAAGCGGGCTTGAGGTCAAGGCCGTTGGGGCGGGACCGTTGGGGGAGCGGCGGATTCAGACCCTGGGGAAGCGGGCCTGGAGGTCCCAGAGCACGGGGTTGTCGCCCAGCCCCTCGTGGATGTCGGTGAGGTCGGCGATCAGGTCGTGCAGGAAGTCGCGGGCCTCGCGGCGCAGCTCGCCGTGGTTGACGGTCAGCGGCGGCTCGTCGGCGGGCAGCCAGTCGGCGGTGACGTCCACCCAGCCGAAGCGGCGCGCGAAATGGAGGCTGTCGGCCGACTCCACGAAGTCCAGCTCGGCGTACTGCGGCTTGGCGGCGCGGCTGCCGAGCGGATCGCGGTCGAGGCGCTCGGCGATGTCGCACAGTGCCCAGGCGAAGTCGAGCACCGGCACGGTGCCGCGCGCGGTGGACAGCTCCCGGTCCGTCTCGGTGTCCGCGAGGTAGACGTCACCGCAGAACAGGTCGTGCCGCAGCGCCCGCGCGTCCGCCGTGCGGTAGTCGGTCTGCGGCGGGTCGGGGAAGCGGCGGGAGAGGGAGTAGCCGATGTCGAGCACGGAAGCGATGGTGGCACGGCGAGGTGGGCGTACGCCCACCGGGCGGCGACTCAAGGGCGAGGTCGCGAGGTCCGCACTCCTGAGGCGGGCGAGGAGTACCGGTCGGTGGCGTGCCGTCCGGGGCGGCACCGCACCTGCCGGGACGGCGAGGCGGCCGAGCCGCCCTGCGAGGGCGCGGCCCTGCTGCGCTGCCCCTGCTCCTGCCACGGGCGGAGCCGTGGAACGCGCAGGGCGCCCGGCACCGCACATGCGGTGCCGGGCGCCCTCGCGAGGCGTCGGGCGATCAGACGTTGACGCCGAAGTCCTTGGCGATGCCGGCCAGGCCGGAGGCGTAGCCCTGGCCGACCGCGCGGAACTTCCACTCCGCGCCGTGGCGGTAGAGCTCGCCGAAGACCATGGCGGTCTCGGTGGCGGCGTCCTCGCTCAGGTCGTAGCGGGCGATCTCGGCGCCGCCGGCCTGGTTGAGGATGCGGATGTAGGCGTTGCGCACCTGGCCGAAGTTCTGGCTGCGGCTCTCGGCGTCGTAGATGGACACCGGGAAGACGATCTTGTCGATGTCGGTGGGCAGCGCCGCGAGGTTGACGTTGATCTGCTCGTCGTCGCCCTCGCCCTCACCGGTGCGGTTGTCACCGGTGTGGACGATCGCCTGGTCCGGGGTGGCCTTGTTGTTGAAGAAGACGAAGTGCTGGTCCGAGTAGACCTGGCCGTTCGCGTTGACCGCGATGGCGCTGGCGTCGAGGTCGAAGTCGGTGCCGGTGGTCGTACGGACGTCCCAGCCGAGGCCGACCGTCACGGCGGTCAGGCCGGGGGCCTCCTTGGTGAGCGAGACGTTGCCGCCCTTGGACAGGCTTACAGCCATGGGGATGCCCTTCTGTGGTGTTTCCGTGCTGGCCCTTACTGGTCCATTTCCTACCCTCTCCAACGCCGACGGTGGGGGACCGGGTTCCAGGTTTCTTTGCTTTCTTTACCTTCCTCGCCCGGGAGGCGGTGGGGAAGGCGGCAGGGGAGGGGAGCAGGAG
>NZ_JAKMAY010000257.1:0-8379 GCF_022015835.1 Streptomyces sp. ICN903
GGGCCGGGCGGGTCAGGGCCGGGCGGCGCGGGGCAGCGGTCCGATGCGGTACAGCACCTCGGGACCGTGGCCGTCGGGGAAGAGTTCCGCGCCGAACAGCGCCTCGCGCTCCAGCGCCGCGCCGTGTCGCCGGGCGAAGAGCGTGAACAGCCGGTCGGAGGCGGTGTTCCCCGGTGCGACGGTGGCCTCCAGGTGCCGTATCCCCCGCGGGGCCGACCGGGCGGCCAGGTGGTCCAGCATGGCGCCGGCCAGTCCGCGTCCGCGGTGCCCCTCGTCCACCGCGACCTGCCAGACGACCAGCGTGCCGGGCCTCTCCGGGCGCAGGTATCCGGTGACGAAGCCGACGGGCGCACCGCTCCCGCCGCGCGCCACCGCGGAGGTCCGGGCGAAGTCCCGGAACCACAGCAGGTAGCTGTAGGAGGAGTTGAGGTCGAGCACGCGGGAGTCGCGGGCGATGCGCCACACTGCGGCACCGTCCTCGACACCGGGCGTCTCGATCAGGGGTTCCGTCTGCGTCGCCATGGCTTCACCTCCACCGCGGTCGGTGTCCGGTCTCCCGGCGGCTCCTGCCGAACGGGATCGGCCGACAGGGCCCGGGGGCTGCCGGGCGCGGATTTCGCGGAGTAATCACCTGCGTTGTCGGACGGTCTTTCCGGTGCGCGGGGCAACTGGCCGGGCCATCGGCCCTGTTCGGCGGGCTTTCCGCGCTTGTCGGCACCCATCGAAAGCTACTCCGGTGGCTTCCGGGCGGCTACCGCAGGATTTCCCGCCTTTTCCCGCGCGGCGCCGGACGGGCCGGAAAAACACCGGAAAGGCCTGTCCGCTCGGTCCCGAAGCTCAGCCCAAAGCTCACCCGAACGGCGGAACACTCGGTGCCGCGGCACGGGCTTTCCGGGCCTGGGGCGCCCTCCGGGGACGGCGTCCGCTTTCGCTGCGTGAAAGTTTCCGCCGGACGCGGCCCGTCGGCGCAGTTCGCGCCCGGCGACAGAGGTCGAGACCACAGAGAGTGTCTGGAGTGTCTTTACAGAGTGACCGCGGCATGCGTCACTTATGACGCGTGCACGTCAACAAAGTGGCGCCGGCGCGCTCGTCCGCGCCGACGGCACCACCTGAGCACCTCCTCCCCTCCCCCACCCCCGCCTTCACCGAGCGCCAGGAGGAAGCAATGCGTCCGCACAGACCCCTCTCCCCCCACCGCCGGCCGAGAACCATCGTGGTCGGCGTGCTCGCCGCCGTACTCGCCCTGCTGACGGCCACGGCGGGTACGGCCGCGGCGGCGCCCCCGCCCGCCAAGGAGCGCCTCAAGCCGGGTACGGCGTTCATGGGCGCCGGCTACCGGCTCCACGAGGGCGCCGACGCGCGGGAGGAACCGCCGCTGGGCGCGTTGGGCCACACCAGCGGCGTGCAGGGGATCGACGTCTCGCACTGGCAGGGCGCCATCAACTGGGCCTCGGTGCGGAACTCGGGCATCCAGTTCGCCTGGATCAAGGCGACCGAGGGCACCAGCTTCAAGGACTCGCGGTTCAACACCAACTACGTGGCGGCGTACAACGCCGGCGTGATCCGCGGCGCCTACCACTTCGCACGCCCCGACGTCTCCGGCGGCTCGACCCAGGCGGCCTACTTCGCCTCCAACGGCGGCGCGTGGTCGCGGGACAACCTGACCCTGCCGGGCGTCCTGGACATCGAGCACAACCCCTACGGGGCGATGTGCTACGGCCTGTCCACCACTCAGATGCGCGCCTGGATCACCGACTTCTACAACACCTACAAGTCGCGCACCTCGCGCGACGTGGTGATCTACACGACCGCTGGCTGGTGGAACACCTGCACCGGCAACTGGACGGGCATGTACGGCAAGAGCCCGCTGTGGGTGGCGCACTGGACCTCCAGCGAGACCCCGACCATCCCCAGCGGCTTCCCCACCTGGACGGTGTGGCAGTACACCAGCACCGGCTCCGTCGGCGGCGTCTCCGGGAACGTCGACCGCAACAAGTTCAACGGCTCCAGGGACCGGCTCCTCGCCCTGGCCAACAACACGCCGTAGCCCTCCGAGGCGACCGAGAGGCCCGCGGGCCGGCCCCACCGCGCGGCGAGGCCGGCCCGCGGGCCTCTTCCCCACCCCGTCCCCGCGACCCGCGTGCTCCGCGCGGCCCTTCCGAGGAGCGACCTTGAACGGTGAGAAACCACTGCGCCGCCGTCTGCTGATCACCGGTACCGCCGGGCTCGTCGCCACCGGCGCGCTGACGGGCACCGCCCGGGCCTCGGGCGCGGTCGAACCCGATGTCGACAGCACCTCCGAGTGGAACGCGCGGCCGCCCCGGGGGAACGTCACCGTCCTCGGGTACCGGCCGGACCGGATCATCGTCCACCACACGGTGAGCGCGAACACCTCCGACCTCTCCCGCGACCGGGCCCACGCGCACGCCCACTGGGTCCAGGACCTGCACATGGACGACAACGGCTGGATCGACACCGGTTACCACTTCGCCGTCAGCCGGGGAGGCTGGATCACCGAGGGCCGGCACGGCAGCCTGCGGACCCTCACCGGCGGCACGTCCTTCGTGCTCGGCGCGCACACCTCCGGGCAGAACGACCGCGCCGTCGGCATCGCCTGCGAGGGCTCGTACCACGCGGGCGCGGTGCCGCCGCAGGCCCAGTGGGAGGTGCTGGTGATCCTGTGCGCGTACGTGTGCGAGCGGTACGGCATCGCGCCCGCGCGGATGTACGGCCACAAGGACTACAACACGGGCACGCTGTGCCCCGGGGTACTCCACGACATGCTGCCGCGGCTGCGCGAGGAGGTGGCGGCGCGGCTGGGCTGAGGGCCGCCGGACCGGGAGCGGCGCGGGGCCCGGACCGCCCCCTGTGCGGTCCGGACCCCGCGCCGCTTCACCGTGCCCGCCGGGCGCGGCTCACTTCACCGTGCAGACGGTGCCGTTGAGGGTGAACCGGGTCGGCTCGCCCGGCGTGCCCCCCGAGTGGGTTCCCTGGAAGCCGAACGACTGGGTGCCGCCCGGTTCGATGTTCCTGTTGTGCTCGACCGGACGGGCCGTCACCGTGCCCCCGCTGGAGGAGAGCGTGGCGTTCCAGGCGTTGGTGACCGACTGGCCGGCGGGCAGGGCGAAGCTCATCTCCCAGCCGCTGATCGCGGTGGAGCCGGTGTTCCTGACGCCGACGTCGGCGGTGAAACCGTTCGACCAGGAGTTGGTGGTGTAGGTGACCTCGCAGGCGCCCGGTTCGCCGCCCGGCCCGCCATCGTCACCACCGCCATCGTCACCACCGCCGTCGCCGCCACCGCTGCCGGCGTTGACGGACGCGGAGAAGGAGTCGACGGCGAGACCGGCGCCGTTCTGCCAGGGCTCGAAGCCGGCCTGGACGCTCGTCATGTACCACGAGCGCTGGGCCATGCCGCGGGCGACCGTCTCGTCGACGAAGTCCATGACGTCGAAGCTCATGCTCCGGACCGCGGAGGGGGCGATGAAGGAGATGACGTCGTTGGAGCCGTTGCTGCCGGTCCACACCTCCCAGCTGCGGCCGCCGACGTTCGCCGTGCCGACGCGGGAGCCGATGGGCTGGATCGGGCCCACGCGGTTGAGCCAGATCATGATCTCGGTCCGGTTGACCCCGTCCTTCTTCGGCGTCGGGTCGAGCCAGATGTCGTACGAGGCGTTGTAGACCGCGTTGTCGACGTAGGTGTAGGAGATGCTGCTGGGCGCGCTTCCGATCGAGCTGACCTGCATCGGCAGGTTGGTGCCCGGGGAGCAGTTGGTGTAGTGGCAGCCGTAGAAGACCGAGGGGTAGGACTTGGGCGCCCCGTCGGTCGGGACGGAGCCGTCGGCCTGGGCGAGCCGGAAGCCGGTGCCCGTCACGTCGATGCACTGGGTGGCGCTGGTGCCCCAGCGGTTGTTCTGCACCACGTACTTGCCCTGGATGGTGGTGCTCCCGTACTGATCGCAGATCCGCTCGTCGGCGCGGGCGGTCTGCGCCGTGGCGGTCAGGGCCGTCAGGGCCCCCGCCAGCAGCAGGAGCGCCAGCAGTACGGCGCGTGTCCGGGGCAGGGAGCGAAGTGGCGTACGCAAGGGTGTGCGCAGGGGGGAAGCCATGCTGTCCTTTCGGCAGGAGCGGGGCAGGGAGCGTCTGGGAGCGCTCCCATCACTGCGCGGCGGACTCTATGTCCACTCAGGGAACATGACAAGACGGACGGCACCCTCGACTTCCCTCCCACCCCCGGATCTCCGCGTACCGCGCTCGTCGTGAGCAATCGGGCATTCGCCCTCCTTCGGGCACCGACGGAGGGGGCGGGCTCACAACTCGCGGACGACGCGGGCCGGGTTGCCCACCGCGACGACGTTCGCGGGCAGGTCCCGGGTGACGACGGCCCCGGCGCCGACCACGGTGTTCTCGCCGACACTCACGCCGGGGCAGACGATGACACCGCCCCCGAGCCACACGTTGTCGCCGATGGTGACCGGCTCGGCCGCCTCCCACTTGGCGCGGCGCCGCTCGGGGTCGAGCGGATGGGTGGGGGTGAGCAACTGGACGTTCGGGCCGATCTGGACGTCGGCGCCGACCGAGACGGGGGCGACGTCGAGCACGACCGCTCCGAAGTTGACGAACGTGCCGGGCCCGATGGTGGTCCGGTAGCCGTAGTCGACGTACAGCGGCGGACGGACCTCGGCCCCCTCCCCCAGCCCGCCCAGCAACTCGGCCAGCACCGCCCGGCGCGCGGCGGGGTCGGCGGCCGGCGAGGTGTTGAACCGCTCGCACAGCTCGGCCGCGCGCCGCAGGTCGGCGGCCAGCTCGGGGTCGTCGGCGAGGTAGGGCTCCCCGGCGAGCATGCGTTCCTTGTGGCTGGTCACTGCGCCCCTCCGCTCCGGTCGGCGTATCCGCTCCACCACGCCGCGGCCGGGCGGGCCGCGGCGTGTGCGGCACACCGCCAGACTGCCCCGGAATCCCGCCGGCCTCACCGCCGCGTCCGAACGTGCCCGGGCCCGGCCGTGTGCCGCCCGGGTTCCGGCCCCGGCCGGCACGCGGCCGCCTCCCGTCCCACCCGGCTCACCCGGACGTGCGCACGGGCCGGGATTTGGGACAACGATGGTGGCGCGGCGGCCCCGGGTGTGTGACGGTGGGGGGAGTCGCCCCGCCGTCTGGCCGGGGAGGCTCCTTTGCCCGCGCCGGCCGGGCACCCCCGAACCGCCCGATCCGGAAGACGCCTCGGCCGGCACGAGTCGATCCACCCCGGAAGGGGGTCGAAGGGCCATGCGCACCCTGTCCGTCGCCATCACCCGCCAACACGACACCGTCGTCCTGCATCCCCGGGGTGACGTCGACCATGACAGCGCGCCGGCCCTGACGGGGGTCCTGGAGGAGATCGACCAGCCGTGGCGGGGCCTGGCCGTCGACCTGTCGAGCGTCCCCTTCATGGACTCCGCCGGTCTGCACGCCCTGCTCACCCTGGAGCGCCGCTGCCGGGACCGCGGGGTCCCCCTGACCCTGACCGGTGTCGGCGAACAGCCCGGCAGGCTGCTGGAACTGGTGGGTCTGGCCGGGTTCTTCACCGTCGCCCGCTGACCGTTCCTCCCCCCTCCCGGGCCCGCCCGCGGCAGTGGATGCGGCGGGGCGGGGTGACAGCGGCGTATGGTGTGGGAAACAGCGGGAAGACGCACCATGGACACCGCTGTGTTGACTGGGGGACCGGCGATGGAACTGCTGAGCGAGGGTTTGGGGGCTCCCCATTTGCGCGCCGACTTCGACGGTCACTCCGGCACCATCGCCCAGGCACGCGACGCCGCCGACGCCTTCCTGCTGAAACTGGCGGGCACCGAACCGCCCGCCGGAGAGCGCTCACACGACGACGTGCTGCTGGTCGTCTCCGAGCTGGTCACCAACGCCGTACGCCACGCCCCCGGCCCGCTCACCCTGTGCCTGGCGTTCACCGAGGGCCGCGTACAGGTCACCGTCCGCGACGCGGACCCGGCCCCGCCCAGCCCCCGCCAGGCCGATCTGAACGGCGGCGGGGGCGGCTTCGGCTGGTCCATCGTCGAGCGGATCGCCGACCGGCTCACCGTCCACCCGCTGCCGGACGGCAAGGAGATCCACGCCTTCCTCCCGTGGTGACCCCGATCCCGGGCCTACGGGGCCTGGACGATCCGCCGGTCCCCTGACCGGGCCTGCGCGCACTCGGCCGGATCCCCGGAATCCCCGCTCCCCGCCGTTTCCCCACCGCGCCTCATGCGCGCATCATGGACATATGGCGTGAAACGGAGGTTCAGCCATGCTGGAAGTCAAGACCATCGAGAAGCCGGACGAGCGGCGCGACTTCCCCCGTGGCCACCTCGAAGCCCTCCACCTCACCGGGCTGGACTTCGCCGTGGCCACGTTCGAGCCCGGCTGGCGCTGGTCGGAGTCGGTGGGCCCGATCGCCGGAACGGAAAGCTGCCGGATCCACCACAACGGATACGTGGTGCGCGGGCGGATGCGGCTGCGCATGGACGACGGCCAGGAGGCCGAGGTCGGGCCGGGCGACGTGTTCGTCTGCCCGCCGGGGCACGACGCCTGGGTCGTCGGCGACGAGGCGGTCGTGGCGTACGACTTCGCCGGCGCCATGGCGGAGGAGTACGCCAAGGCCCGGCAGTGACCGCCGCAGGAGGAGTCCCATGACGTTCGTACAGCTCATCGAGTACGAGACGACGCACGACAAGGAGATGATGGATCTCTGGGACCAGTGGATGCGGATGACGGAGGGCAAGCGGACCCTCTCCCGTGAGATCCACGGGCGGGACCGCGAGAACTCCACCCACTACGTGGACATCGTCGAGTTCCCCTCCTACGAGCAGGCGATGAGGAACAGCGAGATGCCCGAGACGCAGCGCGTCTCCGAGCAGATCCGGGGGCTGTGCAGCAAGGAGCCCCGCTTCGTGAACCTGGAGGTGGTCGACGAGAGGTCCTGAGTTCCCGACCGCACCGCCGGCGGGCTTGGGCCCGCCGGTTCTCCGTGTCCGCGCCCTTCAGGAGCCCGCCTGCGCACCGAAAATCATTCCTCCTGATTTATATGCAGGCAAAAGGGATTTTATACCTGAACGGCCCATATACTGGTACTTCTTTCCCGGAGAAGATCACGGATGCCCGGCCATCCGCGACCCCGAGGGAAAGACAGACCGTGGACAGAAGACGTTTCATCCAGGCGAGTTCACTGACCGGAGGCGCGCTGCTCCTGTCCGGGCCCGGTACGGCGCCGCCCGCCGCCGCCGGGGAGGCGGCCGCGCTGCCGCCCCTCGACGACCCGCTCTACCGCGAACCGGTCGCCGATCCCACGGCCATCCCCCGGTTCACCGACCCGCTGCCCCGCCCGTCACGCGTCGACGCGCTGGGCGGAGGCGACCTGACCTTCGTGATGGGCCCGGCTCGCCAGGACCTCCTCGGCGGCGGGCTGGGCCTCACCACCCCGGTGTGGGGATTCGGAGTGCGCGGACGTCAGGGCGGCAGCCCCGCGTCCGGGAGCCCGGCTCAGGTGTCCTACCCCGGCCCCACGCTCGTGGCCCACCGGGACCGGCCCGTACGGGTGCACTGGATCAACGGCCTGCCCCACCGGCACCTGCTGCCGGTGGACACCACGGTCCACTGGGCCTTCGCGGGCACCGGCCACACCATCGAGCGCGACGGCGTGCCGTCCGTGGTGCACCTGCACGGCGGACACACCGACCCGGGCGGCGACGGCCACCCCGAAGCCTGGTACACCCCCGGCGGCGCCGTCGGGCCGCTCTTCGCCGGCACGCGGCTGGGCTACGACAACAGCCAGGAGGCCGCCGCCCTCTGGTACCACGACCACACCCTGGGCATCACCCGGCTCAACGTCTACGCCGGGCTGGTCGGCTTCTACCTCCTGCGCGACTCGCACGAGCTCTCGCTCATCGAGGACCGCCGCCTGCCCGGCGAGCCGTACGAACTGGAACTGGTGATCCAGGACCGCATGTTCCACCCGGACGGGCGGCTGGCCTACCCGGACGTCCCCGCCGACTGCCCGGACTGGCCGGGCGGGCCCTCGGTGCGACCCGAGTTCTTCGGGCAGGTCATCCTGGTCAACGGCAAGGCGTGGCCGTATCTGGACGTGGAGCCGCGCCAGTACCGGCTGCGGCTGCTCAACGGGTCGAACTCGCGCTTCTACCGGCTGTCGGCCGGCGGGGGATGGCCGTTCCCCGCCACCCTGATCGGGACCGACCTCGGCTTCCTCCACCGGCCGCGGCCGCTGGACGGGCCGCTGGTGATCGCTCCCGGCGAGCGGGCGGACCTGGTCGTCGACTTCCGGGGGCTGGAGGGCGAGACCCACACCCTGACCAACGACGCGCCCACGCCCTTCCCCTACGGCACCCCCGTGGC
>NZ_JAKMAY010000258.1:0-8374 GCF_022015835.1 Streptomyces sp. ICN903
GCCGGGGCGGAACGGACTCCTGCCCGCCCCGCCCCGCCTCCCGCCGGCGCCTCAGCCGATGTCGCGGCGGCGGAACGCGGCGAGCCCCGCCGCCGTCAGCGCCGCCGCGGCCAGCAGTATCCACAGATACGGCGCCGCGGCCGGGTCCCCGCCCGGCAGCTTGGGCAGGTGTGTGAACGGCGTGAGGTTCATGACCGCCCGGGGCAGGTCGAGCGCGGGGCCGAGCCAGCCGATGACGAGCGCGGCGCCGACCAGCCCCCAGGCCGCCGGGGCCGCCCCGGGCACGGCGCCCAGGAGCAGCACCGCCACGCCGGTGAGCGCCCACACCGCCGGCGCCTGCGCGAGGACCGCGCCGGTCACCCGCCACACCGCGCCCGGTTCCCCGGCGGCCAGTCCGTAGCCCGCCCCCATGGCCAGACCGCAGGCGGCGAGCAGGACGGCCGATCCGGCGAAGGCGAAGAGCAGATGGCCGGCCGCCCAGCGCAGCCGGGGCACCGCACCGGCCAGGATCGGCTCGGCGCGCTCGGAGGTCTCCTCGCCGCGCATCCGCAGGACCGCGCCCACCGCGTAGAGCACGGTGATCATGCCGAACAGCCCGGCCATGGCGGCGAGGAAGGCGTCGGTGAGGCCCGAGGCACCGCCCATCCGCTCGATGATCTCGCGGCTCTGCTCGTTGTCGCCGAGCAGGTCGCCCGCCCCCTCGGCCATGGCGCCGAAGACCAGGCCCGCCAGCACCAGTGCGGTGCCCCAGCCCAGCAGCGAGCCGCGCTGGAGCCGCCAGGCCAGCCCGTAGGGGCCGTTGATCCGGCCGGTGGCCGGTCCGGGCCGGGTGGCCAGGAAGCTCGCGCCGATGTCGCGCCGCCCGGCCAGCTCGTACGCGGCGGCCGTAACCGCCGCCGCCAGGCCCAGGGACAGCAGCAGCACCCAGGGCCGTTCCTCGGCGAACGGCCGTGCGTTGCGCGCCCAGGCCAGGGGGGAGGCCCAGGCCAGGGGGGAGGAGCCGTCGGTGGTGCCGGAGTCCCCGGCGGCCCGCAGTACGAACGCGGCGCCCAGCACCGCGCCGGTCAGCCCCTTGGCGAGCCGGGCACTCTCGGTGAGCTGCGCGGCCAGGGCGGCGACCGCGGCGAAGACCAGCCCGGTGCCGCCCAGGGCGAGCCCGGTGACCAGCGATCCGCCCGCGGGCAGTCCGACGCCCGTCAGGCCGAGCGCGACGAGGGCGGAGACGGCGGCGTTCGCGATCGCCGCGGCCAGCAGGGCGGAGGTGAGCGGGGCGCGGCGGCCCACCATCGCGGCGGAGATCAGCTCCTGGCGGCCGGTCTCCTCCTCCTCGCGGGTGTGCCGCACCACGACGATCATGCTCATGATGGCGATGAGCACGCTGCCGATGGTGAGCATCTCCCAGACGGCCAGTCCGCCCAGGGAACTGCTGAAGGCCGGGCCGTACACCGCGCGCATCGAGGTGTTGGCGTTCATCGACGCGACCAGTTCGGCGCGTTCGGCGGCGGTGGGGTAGAACTGCTCGACCGCCGCGGCGTTCTGCACGGCGAGCACGGTCAGCAGCAGGACCCACACCGGGATCAGCACACGGTCGCGGCGCAGCGCGAGCCGCAGCAGCGCGCCGGTGCCGGCCAGGTCGCGGCGGGAGCCGTCGCGGCGGGCGGCCGCCGCCGGCTGTGCGACGGCGGTCATGACGCCACGACCTCCTCGCCGTCGGCCGCCGCGGCGGCGCCGTTCCCGAGGCCCCCCGGCTTCCCCGGCTCGTCCTGGTAGTGCCGCAGGAAGAGCTCCTCCAGGGTGGGCGGGGTGCTGGTCAGGCTCCGCACGCCGGTCTCCGAGAGCCGCCGCAGCACGCCGTCCAGCTTGTCGGTGTCCACCTGGAGCCGCACCCGGTGGCCCCGCACGGACAGGTCGTGTACGCCGGGCAGGCCGGACAGCCCGTCCGGCTCGCCCGCAAGTTCCGCGCTGACGGAGGTGCGGGTCAGGTGCCGCAGGTCGGCGAGCGACCCGCTCTCGACGGTGACGCCCCGGCGGATGATGCTCACCCGGTCGCACAGTGCCTCGACCTCGCTGAGGATGTGGCTGGACAGCAGCACCGTCCGCCCCCGGTCGCGCTCCTCGGCGACGCAGTCGCGGAAGACGCCCTCCATCAGCGGGTCGAGCCCGGAGGTCGGTTCGTCCAGGATCAGCAGCTCCACGTCGGAGGCGAAGGCGGCGACGAGGGCGACCTTCTGCCGGTTGCCCTTGGAGTAGGTGCGGCCCTTCTTGGTGGGGTCGAGCTCGAAGCGCTCCAGCAGCTCGTCGCGGCGCCGGGCGTCGAGCCCGCCGCGCAGCCGCCCGTAGAGGTCGATGACCTCGCCCCCGGAGAGGTTGCGCCACAGGGTCACGTCGCCGGGCACGTACGCGACGCGGCGGTGCAGTTCGACGGCGTCCCGCCAGGGATCGCCGTCCAGCAGCCGGGCGGTGCCGGAGTCGGCGCGCAGCAGGCCCAGCAGGACGCGGATGGTGGTGGACTTCCCCGAACCGTTGGGCCCGAGGAAACCGTGGACCTCGCCGGTCTCGACGTGCAGGTCGAGTCCGTCGAGCGCGCGGGTACGGCCGAAGGTCTTCACGAGACCGGAGACCGAGATGGCGGTGGTTGCCTTGGTCATGGTTGCGAAGTTACGCTAATTTCAGAAATTTGTGAAGACAGAAAACGGCCAGGATGGTCCAGGCGTTCTTGACCTGCGAGGATGGGGCCCGTGGTGGTGAGTGAACAGCCGAACGAGCAGGCCGTCGGTCCGCGTACGCGGTCCTACGGGCCCGAGGTCGCCGAGTTCGTCGAGCGTTTCGCCGCCGAGCTGACCGAGGCGGGCATGCAGCGCATGGCCTCGCGGGTCTTCGCCTGCATGCTGGCCGAGGACTCCGGCACCCTCGGTTCCGCCGAGCTCTCCGAGCGCCTGCGGATCAGCCCGGCCGCCGTCTCCGGCGCCATCCGCTACCTCTCCCAGGTCCATCTGGTCACCCGCGAACGGGAACCGGGCTCGCGGCGGGAGCGTTACCGGGTGCACGCGGACGCCTGGTACAAGGCGATGGCCGACCGCGACGCGCTGCTCGGGCGCTGGAACGCCACCTTCGACCAGGGCCTCAAGGCCGTCGGCCCCGACACCCCGGCGGGCCGCCGCATAGCCGAGACGGCGGAGTTCTTCGACTTCATGCGGCGGGAGCTGGCCATGATGCTGGACCGCTGGCACGCCCACCGCGACGCCGTGCGCGGCGGTGACTCCTCCGAGCCCTCCTGACGAGCCCGCCCGGGAGCCCGGGGCCCGCCCCCGGCCTCAGGCGGGCGAGGGCCGCTGGGGCGGTACGGCCGGCGGAGCGGCCGGTGGGTCGGCCGGCGGCACGGTCAGGCGCAGCGCCGAGGGGTGCGCCGTCCAGGTGCGGGTGAGGACGGGACCGGAGACCACCGCGTCGGCGCGGTAGCGGAAGTGCGGCCCCGAGACCGTGACCGCGCGGGCCCGCGCCCGCACCGGGCCGTCCTCCGACCGCCGCCGCACGACCACGTCCACCAGACCGCCGCCGGGTGTGAGCGAGACCCGCTCCACCGGGCTGTCGAGGTCGGTCAGCAGCACCCCGTCGGCCTCGACGCGCAGCCGTGCCGCCCCGGGGCCGGGCGCGGGCCGGGTCAGGGTGCGCACAAGGGAGCGGCAGCGGCCCAGCGGTCCGCGCGCCGGGCCGCCCCCTGTGCCCCGCCGCTCCCGCTCACCGTGCAGCGGCGGGATGCGCAGGCCCCCCAGCACCACGCCGCCGCTGTCGTCTATCAGCAGGTCGAAGCGTCTCTCCCGGCCCTCCAGCACCGTCCGCGCCGCCCGTACCGCGTCCAGCGGCACCCCCAGCGTCCCGGCCAGTGCCACCGACCCCGGCCGCCCCACCGGCACCACCGACAGCGCGCAGTGCGCCAGCCCGCGTTCCAGGTGCAGCAGCCGCACCGCCCGCAGCAGCGCCCGGTCGTCCCCTATCACCACCGGGCGCCTGCGGCCCCGGCGGGCCAGCGCCCGCGCGGCCTCCTCGGGGCCGTCCGGCAGGCACACCTTCACTCCGGGAGAGCCCGCGGCCAGCACGTCCCTGGCGATCCGTACGGACTCCCCGTCCGTACGGCGTGCGAGGGGGTCGACGAGCACGAGCAGCGGATGCGGAACCGGCACCTCGGTCCTTCCTTCGGTTGTCCCGGCCGCCTGCGGCCACCGGGGGCGGCCGGAATCGGCGGCCGCGGACGGGAGTTGGCTGTGGTGGGTACGGACGGCGGGATCGGCGGGGGTGCGGCCGGGGGTCGTCGCGTTCGCCTCCCGTCGGAGGAGTCCGGTAATCTCTCGGTGCAAGAGCCCCTGTCGCTGTTGCGGTCAGGGGTTTCGTCGATTCGGGGCACCGGTCCGACGGTTCTTGTCAGCGCGTCCGGTCCACGGCCGACACGCACGTTGGACATGCCCCGGCCGGAAGGGGTGTACGCCTGTGCCCGCACTCGTGCTGCTCGGCGCTCAGTGGGGTGATGAAGGCAAGGGGAAGGCCACCGACCTGCTCGGTGGCTCGGTGGACTACGTGGTGCGCTACCAGGGCGGCAACAACGCCGGCCACACGGTCGTCGTCGGCGACCAGAAGTACGCGCTCCACCTCCTCCCCTCCGGCATCCTCTCCCCGGGCTGCGTCCCGGTGATCGGAAACGGCGTCGTGGTGGACCCGGCGGTCCTGCTCTCCGAGCTGGGTGGGCTCGAAGAGCGCGGCGTGGACACGTCCAAGCTGCTGATCAGCGGGAACGCGCATCTGATCACGCCGTACCACACCACGATGGACAAGGTGACCGAGCGCTTCCTGGGCAAGCGCAAGATCGGCACCACCGGCCGCGGCATCGGCCCGACGTACGCGGACAAGATCAACCGCGTGGGCATCCGCGTCCAGGACCTCTTCGACGAGTCGATCCTGACGCAGAAGGTCGAGGCGGCCCTCGACCAGAAGAACCAGATCCTCGCCAAGCTCTACAACCGCCGGGCCATCGCCGTGGAGCAGGTGGTCGAGGAGCTGCTCGGCTACGCGGACGCGCTGCGCGGCTACGTCTGCGACACCACCCTGCTGCTCAACGACGCGCTCGACCAGGACAAGGTCGTCCTCTTCGAGGGCGGACAGGGCACGCTGCTGGACGTGGACCACGGCACCTATCCCTTCGTGACCTCCTCCAACCCGACCGCCGGTGGCGCCTGCACCGGCGCGGGGGTGGGCCCGACGAGGATCGACCGGGTCATCGGCATCCTCAAGGCGTACACCACGCGCGTGGGCGCCGGGCCGTTCCCGACCGAGCTGTTCGACGAGGACGGCGAGAAGCTGCGCACCATCGGCGGCGAGCGCGGTGTCACCACCGGCCGCGACCGGCGCTGCGGCTGGTTCGACGCGGTGATCGCCCGGTACGCCACCCGCGTCAACGGGCTCACCGACTTCTTCCTCACCAAGCTGGACGTGCTCACCGGCTGGGAGAGCATCCCCGTCTGCGTCGCCTACGAGATCGACGGCCGGCGGGTCGACGAGCTGCCCTACAACCAGACCGACTTCCACCACGCCAAGCCGGTCTACGAGATGCTGCCGGGCTGGTCCGAGGACATCTCGGGGGCCAAGGAGTTCTCCGACCTGCCGAAGAACGCGCAGGCCTACGTGAAGGCGCTGGAGGAGATGTCGGGCGCGCCGGTCTCCGCCATCGGCGTCGGCCCGGGCCGGGACGAGACGATCCAGATCAACTCGTTCCTCTGACCGGGGAACCCTGACCGGGAAGACCCTGATCGGGGAACTCCGGCCGGATCCTCCCGCCGACCGCGCCCACCGGGGGCCGCGCCGTACTCGACGGCGCGGCCCCCGGTGCGTGGGCCGGTGTAAGAGCCGGCGCGCGGCCCCGCGCGCTCACACCCCGACCGCGCTCACACTCCCGCCGGCCCGCCGCCGTCCGCGTCCCGCGCCTCCAGGCCGTCCAGCGCCTTCGACAGCCGCTCCAGCGCGTCGCGCACCTCGGCGAAGGCCTCCTCACCGCCCAGCGCCTCGCCCAGCCGCGCGGCGAACTCCGCGTGGCCCGGGGTGATCCGGTCCACCGCCGCACGGCCCTCGTCGGTGGGGGCGAGCAGCTTGGCGCGGCGGTGCGCGGGGTTGGGCTCGTACACCGCCAGGCCGCGCTCGACCAGCAGGTCCGCCACGCGCTGCACGCTCTGCCGGGTGACGCCCATGGCGCGGGCTATGCCGGCCACCGGCAGCGGCTCGCGCAGCACCGCGCCGAGCACCTGCCACCAGGCGGCGGTCAGCCCGGCGGGCCGGGCCAGCCGCTCGGCGGCGGACAGGAACTGCCCGTTCAGCCGGAAGACGGCCAGCGCCGTGTCCGACAGCAGTCCGGGGGTGCTCACGCCGCCCCGCTCGCGCCCTCGTGGGCCGCCAGCACCCCGTAGGCGCTCGCGTCGGAGTGCCGGAACAGGCGGAACCAGGCGTCGAGCACCTCGGGCGGGTACACCTCCAGCCGGGCCAGGATCTCGCGGGCGAACGCCACCGGCTCGGTGGGACCGGCGGTGATCAGGTCCCCGTCGGCGCAGGCGTCGGTCTCGCGGTAGTGGCCGCCGCCCCGGTAGCTGGTGGCGGCCAGCACCTCGGCGGCGGCGCCGGTGTGGGGGCGGTCGTCGAGCAGCCCCTCCTTCGCCAGCCCGGTCACGGCCCCGCAGATGGCCGCGACGGGGACCCCGGCCTCCAGGAAGGCGCGGGCCGCCGCGGCGAAGGGCGGGAGCACCTTCTCCCAGGCGTCCGCTCCCGGCAGGACCAGCAGCGCGCTGTCGGCGGGCCGCAGGTCGGCGACGGACAGGCCGGGCGACACCTGCATGCCGCCCATGCTGATCACGGGCTCGCCGCTCTCGCCGACGTACACCACATGGTGTCCGGCGCCGGTCAGGGCGGTGGTGACGTAGGGGATCTCCCAGTCGGCGAAGGTGTCGTAGACGGCGACGTGCACGGTCTTGCGTTCCATGGCTCCTCCTCGGAGCTGATCGCCGGGACGCTTATGACAACATGCTGTCACTTCGACAGGATGCTGTCAAAGGGCGGGCGCTAGGCTTGCCCCTGGAGAAGGGGGTGCGGATGACGGACGGCGCCGGCGCCCGGACGTTCGAAGCAGTGAGGAGGCGCCCGTGATCCAGCGCAGCACACTGCGCGCGCAGATCGCGGACGCGCTGCGCGACGAGGTCCTCGCCGGGCGTCTCCCGGCGGGCCGGGGCTTCACGGTCAAGGAGATAGCCGAGCAGTACGGCGTCTCCGCCACCCCGGTGCGCGAGGCGCTCGTCGACCTGTCCGCGCAGGGCCTGCTGGACGTGGAGCAGCACCGGGGCTTCCGCGTCCACGTCTTCACCACCGCCGACTACCGGGCCATGGTCCAGGCGCGCACCCTGGTCGCCGAGGGCGTCTTCCGCAGACCCGCCGACCCGGCCCGGCCCGCCCCCGGCGACGAGCGGCTGGCCTCGGTGCGCCGCCGCGCCGAGGCCGCCGAGAGGGCCGTCCTCGGTGGGGACCTGGACGTGCTCATCGGCTACGACCTGCGCTTCTGGCGGGAACTGGGCGAACTGATGGGCAACCCCTACATAACCGAGTTCCTGGACCGGCTGCGCGTGCAGTGCTGGGTCTTCGCCGTGCCGCACCTGCGTGAGCGGCCCGGCCTGCGGGAACTGCTGTGGACCGGCTACCGCGAGCTGGCCGACGCGGTCGGGTGCGGGGACGACGCGGCGGCCGGACGCCTCGTCGCGGCCTGCGACGAGCGCTGCCTCGCCCTCGCCGAGAAGCTGGACTGAGCGACTACGCTGTTGCGCCCGGAGCCCGCACGGCTCCTCGCTCCCCGCCCGCCGCCCGCCGTATTGGAGCACCCGTTGGCCTGTGACCTCTGGCTGGTGCCGCTCGTCGACGTGCTGTGCCACAGCCCCGACAACCCCTTCGCCGAGGAACTCGCGTCCTACGACAGGGCGCTGAGCGCCGCCGGGCTGCCGCCGGTCCCCGTCCACGGCTACATGCCCGGCCTGTCGGGCGACGTGGCGCCGGTCGCCGGCTTCGACTACGACGCGCTGCACTTCCTGCGCCGCGCCCATCTGCTCCAGCTCTGCGGCCTGGAGGTCACCCCGGTCGACGAACTCGGCGGCGACTACGAGCAGTTGCTGGAGATGTTCGCCCCGACGGCCCAGCAGTCGCACCTGGTGTGGCACTACGACCACGCCGGCGCGTACGTCCCCCTCGACTTCCCCCACCCGCTCTCCGACGACGAACTCCTCGCCGGCGGCGGCCCGCTGGGCTCCAGCCACGGGCTGCTGCGCGAGCTGGAGGCGGTCGCCCCCCACCTGGGTAT